>DASWUW010000560.1:0-2137 GCA_036406335.1 Trebonia sp. | reverse complement strand
CCTGGATCGCGGCTACCGCGGCGGTCTGGGCGGTGGCCGGAACCGGGTCCAGCGGCAGCGCCGCGGGGAGGCAGGAGGCACCCGCCGTGGCCGCGAACGCCGCCGCCGCGACCGCGGTGCGCCAGCGCCGGGGGCGGGCTTCCCCGGTCACCGGGGTCAGCGCGGAGACCAGCACCCAGGCCAGCGTGGTCCCGGTAAGCGCGACCACGAAGGTGAGCACGGCCGGGCCGCCGATCGCGGCCCAGCCCTGGGTGGCCAGGCCCGCCTGGCTCATCGCCAGCCGCCCCCACGGGAAACCGCCGAAGGGCCAGCGGTCCCGGAACGCCTCGGCCGCCACCCACCAGCCGGCCACCGCGAGGGGCCAGGCCCGCAGGCTGAGCAGCAGCCGCTGGGCCACGGCGAACACCGCGAAGATAAGCGCGGAGGCGAGTGCCAGCGCGATCCAGGCGAACCAGGCCAGGTTGACCACCCAGGCGAGCAACGGGAAGAAGAACGCGAGGCCGAACCCCAGGCCGACCGTGAACGCGGTCCTCGGCCGGTGCCCGTACAGGGCCAGCACCAGCAGCGCCGGGCTGACCACGGCGAGCGGCCAGACGCCGACCGGGGCGAACGCGGCCGCCAGGAGCAGGCCGCTGGCTAGCGCCAGCGGCAGGGCCCAGCGCAGCCGCAGCAGCGGCCGGGCGGCGGAGCGGGCCTGCGGCGCGTCCGGTGCGGCCTGCCGCGCCGCGTCAGTGCTGGTGCCGGTGCCGCCGGGTTCGGCGTCCGGTTGTCCGGTCATCACCTACGCAGGGTAGACCGGGACCGGACCTGGCGCGAAGCAGCCAAGTTTGCTATTTGCCGTTAACGCGGCATTCCGCTGCGTTATATTCGGTACTGCTAATACAGCCGCCTGGGGGGCGGGTGGTTACAAATGGGGCTGTGCTGTGATTCTCATTCGCTATAACGACATTTCCGCCGGAACGCACGATGTGACCTGGTGGCAGGGCCGGGCGGAATACCGCCCGCGGGGGGCCACGGTTTATTTCGTGCCCGGGCTGACCGCTGGCCAGCGCCGGGCGGTGCTCCGGCGGCTGCGCCAGGAGGCGAGCCGCGGCTTCGGTCCGGCGCTGCCGCGGCCGCAGCTGGCCGTCGCGCTCGGCGCCGACCGGGTGCGGGCGGCGGTCAGGACCGCGGGGGCGGTAGTCCGGCTGCATCCGGCGGTGACCCTGATTCCGGGGGCGCTGGCCGTGGTGTCGCTGGCGCTGCTCGTGCTGGCCTCGGCGGGCCCGGGCAGCTCGGCCCGGCCGCGGAACCAGCCCGCGCAGGCCGCCTGGTACGCGTCGGCACCCTAACCGTAGACGGCCCACTGCCCGGCCCCCCGGGACTTGGCCGCGTAGAGCGCGGCATCCGCCTCGGCCAGCACGGCGGTGGACGCCGGGGTGCCCGCCGCCCGCTCGGCGATGCCCGCGCAGGCGGAGACGCGCACCGGGCCGACGCGCAGCTGGATCGGGCGGCTGACCGCCTCGAGAATGCCGGCCGCCAGCGCGATCATTCCCCGCAGGCCGGGGGATACCTCGGCCACCACGACGAACTCGTCGCCGCCGATCCGCCCGGCGATCGCACCGCGGGCCCGCGCCGTCTCCCCGATGCGCCGGGCCACGGTGACCAGCAGTTCGTCCCCTGCGTCGTGGCCGTAGCCGTCGTTTATCCCTTTGAAGCCGTCCAGGTCCAGGTAGCACAGGCCGGCGCTGGTGGTGCGGCCGGCCGCGAGGGCGGCCGTCAGCCGGTCGAAGATCATGGTCCGGTTGGGCAGCCCGGTCAGCGGGTCATGTGTCGCGGCGTGCCGGAGCTGGTCGCTGATGATCCGCTGCGCGTCCAGTTCCGCGCGGCGGATGGACTGCTGCTCGGCCAGGGTCCGGTCGCGCAGCGCCCGCACGTACCCGTTGGCCAGCGCCTCGGTCACCTCCGCGACGCGCCGCTCCAGGTCGCGCACGGTGGTCTGGGCGAGGGGGACCGAGCTGAGCAGCTCGGGCAGGCGCAGGATCAGCACCCGCAGCGACCGGCCGAGGACGTCGGCGCTCACGAAGTCCGCCCGCACCAGCGCGTGCCCGATGCCGGCGGCCCGGCGCGGCCGGAACTCGTCGCTGAGCAGAATGGC
>DASWUW010000559.1:0-2252 GCA_036406335.1 Trebonia sp. | reverse complement strand
CGCAGCGCCCGGCTCGGCTTCGCTCACGGTCAATCCATGTCTGTCCCACTGAGCCATGCGGGCGCGGCCGGCGGTCTCAAGAACGCCGGCCGCGCCGAGGGGCGGGGCGCCGGCCCCGTACTGCCCCGCAGCGAGATCGGTGGTACGAACAGGCGGTGCCGGGGCGGTGCGTCCGGCTCGGCCAGGCGGTCGAGGAGCAGGTCCATCGCGACGGCGCCGATCTCCAACGACGGCACATCGGCGGCGCTCAGCGGCGGCTGGAACTCCTCAGCCCACTGATCGGCTGCGACCCCGGCGATGGAGAACGTCCTGGGGATCTCATGGCCTGCCCGCTCCAGCGCGCGCTGGACGCCGGGCAGCGCGGCCTCGTTGACCGTGACGATCGCGGTCGTTCCGGGGCGGGCGGCCAGGATCTCCGCGACACAGCGCTCGCCTCCCGCGGCGTCGTCCTCGCAGCAGAACTCGTACCCGGTCGCCTCGCGCCGGGCGACCGCCTCGGCGAACGCCTCCCCCGCCCGCCGGGCCGGACCGTAGCCGGCCGCCACGAGGGCGGCCGGACGGTTGATCAGCGCCAGCTGCCGGTGACCGAGGTCGGCCAGGTGGTCGACGCAGCGGTCGACGAGCGTCGCGTAGTCCACGTCGACCCACCACGTCCCGTCCGGGTCGGCGGTGCGGCCGATGGTCACGAACGGTATCCCGGTCTGCGCGAGGCGGACGACGCGCGGGTCCGCCAGCCGGATCTCCATCAGGATCACGCCGTCCACCCGCCGACCGCTGATCAGGCGCTCGAACGAGCCGTCCTGATCCCCGCCGGACGGGGAGAGCAGGACGTCGAGGTCGGCGCGCGCCGCGGCCTCCACGACGGCGGCGACGAAGTCCAGCTGCATGAACGTCAGCCGCGCCCCGGCCGGCGGGATCACCAGGCCCACCGTCCGGGTACGGCCTTCCTTCAGCGCCCGCGCCGAGGCGTTGGGGCGGTAGTCCAGTTCGTCGATGACGTCCTGGATGCGTCGCCGGGTCTCCTCCGCGACCGGCCTCTTACCGCTGAGCGCATACGACACGGTGCTGCGCGCCACCCCCGAGCGGCGCGCTATCTCTCCGATGTTCATGGCCCTCCGCGGTCGGCAGATCGAATCGGTTCACTGATCCGAAGTGTACGACCACGACGAGCACGTCAACGGACCGTGAAGTCCTGGTTGCCGCCGGCGGCGTTCTTGCACTGCCACTGGTCGAGCTGCTGGCCGGTGGTGCTGCGGGCGCCGTAGACGTCCAGGCACAGACCGCTGCCCTGGTTCCGGAACGAGTAGCCGCCGTCGGACTGCTGGACGGGAAGCCACAAGCTGCCGGCCGCACCGTTCGGCGCCTGCTGCACGATGTCCGGCTGTCCGGCCGTGGTGGAGCCGCCGGAGACCGCGACATCCTCACCGGAGTTCTGCGCCTGGAGCTCGCCGTACCCGCCGGACACGGGCACGAACTGGAACTGCTGGTTGGTCTGGCCGTTGCAGGTCCACTGGTCGATCGCGGTGCCGGCAGCTCCGCCGGCACCGTAGACGTCCAGGCACAGGCTGTCGGCGGCCACGACGAGTTGGTGGTAGCCGCTCGGGAACCCGGTCGTCTGACCGCCCTGTTGGATCTTCCACTCGGCGGAGCCCGCAGTGGTGCAGGCGGTCTGGACCAGCCGCACGCCGCCGGCGGTACCGCCCGCGTCCGGAGCCACACACAGCCCCGAATTCTGAGCCACCACCTGGTAGACGCCGGTCCCCACGGAGTGGAGCGCGAACTGTTCGTCACTGCCGTAGGAGCAGGGGTTCTGAATCACCGCCGCGCCCGCGCTCGTCGAGCCGCCGGCGATCTCCACGCAGTCGCCCGGGGTCATCGGCCGGATGGAGTATGTGCCGCTGCCCGCCGACGTCGGGACGAACCGGAACTGCTGATCGGCTCCCGCCCCGCAGGCACCCTGGTCGAACTGCGCCGAGGCCACGGTGGTGAAGCCCGGGTTCTCCATGCACAAGGAGTCGCCCTGGTCGACCACAGTGCTGGTGAACCCCTGCGCGAAGCCGGGCTGAAGGTAGACCGCGAAGGCGTCGTGCGAAGCCTGGAAGGTCAGCGGCAGCGTCACCGATCCGCCGGAGACGTTCACGATCTGGTCGGACACCACCTGCGGCGCGGTGAGCGCGGACTGGTCCGGGATCCGGTAGACGACGGCTTCGACCGTGCCGTTGTTCGCCAGCCAGGGCACCGCCGACAGCCCG
>DASWUW010000558.1:0-10407 GCA_036406335.1 Trebonia sp. | reverse complement strand
GTCCGCGGGCAGCCCGCTCAGCAGGTACCTAGTACCGCTCAGCGTTAAGGAACGGTTAGCCACAGGTTTCTCTTAGGGACGCCCGGTGCCCGGGTACCCGGCGGACCCGGGGGCCTAGGCGCGCTCGCCGTACTGCGCGTGGGTCTCTCCGATGGAGACCGGGGAGCCGGCCGCCCACCCTCCGTCGACGGAGAACTCGGCGCCGGTCGTGTAGCCGCGGACCGCGAACTTGCTCGCGGTGTAGCTGGTGCTGAACGGGGTGCCGGCCAGGCCGGCCCAGGAAGAAATGTTGATGATCGAGCCGCCGCTGCCGCCGCGCCGCATCGAGGCGACGGCGGCTCGCGTGCCGAGGAAGACGCCGTCCAGGTTGACCGCGAGGACCCGGCGCCACGCTTCCAGCGTCATGGTTTCCACCGGGCCGCCGCCGCCGATGCCGGCGTTGTCGACCAGCACCGAGAAGGGCCCGAAGGCCTTCTCGGCGAATGCCGTGAACTCGCTCCACGAGCCTTCGCTGCTCACGTCGAGGTGGTGGTAGCGCGCGCCGTCGCCGATTTCCTTGGCGAGCGTCTCGCCGTCGTCGTCGAGCACGTCGCCGATGACGACGCGGCCTCCCTCGGCCGCGAACGCGCGGGCGTGAGCCGCGCCCATGCCCCGCGCTCCCCCGGTAACCACGACCGTTTTGCCTCGAACCGGTTAGTCATAAGTCGAACAAATCACTGACACGACACTATGTCAATCTATTGGTCGGTACCGGCGGCAATCTACCCGAGGATCAGCGCGGCCTGGTTCGCTCCTGGGCGGATCACTTTCACCGCCGGGTGACTGGCACCGGGACGCCAGGAGGCCAGCTGCATGGTGGCGGTGAAGCTGTACTCGGCGACCAGGCTGTCCCCGCCCGCGGGCCAGCCAAAGCCGACAAAGGCGTCGCTGCTGGCCCAGGTCCCCGGCACCGCCGCCAGCCGTCCGGTGGCCACCGGCGCGACCAACATCTGCGTAGCCTGGTCACCACCGTCCCCGCCGTTGCCAAAGCCGACCTGGAGGGCGAGGAAGCGCCCGTCGGGACTGAACGCCCCGCTCGCCACCGCGTTGCCCGCGGGCAGCGCGACCGCGGTACGCCGGCCGGACGCCAGGTTGAGTACCTGGACGGCGCACTTCGCCGGGCACCGCGGCAGCCAGGCGATCTCATCCGGGCCGGCCGCCAGCACCCGGTCGAAGGCGGGGCCGAACCGGGAGGCGGCCGGGTCCCACAGCTTGCTGACGACCGCTCCTGGTTGCTGGCCGGACGGCACCAGCAGCAGGCCGCGGTCCGTTCCCCGCTCGATGGCGTACCCGGGCGGGAGGCGGACCGGCAGGGCCAGCGACCCGGTGGCGCCGGCCTCCCGGGCCGTCCCGGCCGTGGTGGTCACCGGGGCGCCGGCGGCGTAGCTGGTCAGCCAGACCGCGCCGGCGGTGGCGCCCGGCGCGACCAGGTTGGCGGTGCCGACCCGGGTCGCCGCCGGTCCGCCGTCGGCCAGGAACCAGACCGGTGTGGGCGGCCCGGCGCAGCCGCCGCAGCCGGTTATCCCGGCCCGGCTGGCTTGCACCGCCCAGCCGTCGGCGACCCGGGTGAACTGGTAGCCGGCCGAGTCAGCGGGCAGGCCGCCGATCAACGCGGAGCGGCCCGAGGCGGGCGAGAACCACACCGGCTGCGCGCCCGCGACCGGCAGCCGGAGGCCGCTGTCCCAGGCCAGGGTCGGCCCGGCGATCCCGCCCGGTCCGGCTGGGCCCGCCTGCAGACCGGGCGCGGCGGTGGGGGCCGGCACCGGGCTGGCGGTGACGCGGCTCCGGTGCAGGCCGAGATAGGCGGCACCGCCGGCCACCACCGCCACGAGGGCGGCGATCACCGCCAGGCGGCGCGGCCACGGGCTCGGGTCGCGGTCCCCGCCCTGGCTGAGGATGTCATCCACCGCCCGCACCCCCAAGAACACGCTGGTCTGCCGGCACCACGATACGTGGCCCGCCCGTTCCTGGCGCCGGTCAGGGCTGGAGCAGCCGGGACTTGACGTCGGACTTAAGGATCTTGCCGAGCCGGGAGCGCGGCAGGTCGGGCCAGATCTCCACCTGCTTGGGCGACTTCACGCTGCCGACCCGTTCCTTGACGAAGGCGCGGATCTCGTCCGCGGCGACGGCGTGACCCGGGTGGAGCTGCAGCACGGCGGTGACCCGCTCGCCCCACTTGTCGTCCGGCAGGCCGACGACCGCGCAGTCCAGCACCGCGGGATGCGCGAGCAGGGCCTGCTCCACTTCGGCGGAGTAGACGTTGAACCCGCCGGTGATGATCATGTCTTTGAGCCGGTCGACGATGTACAGGAAGCTGTCGTCGTCCAGGTAGCCGATATCGCCCGTGCGATGCCAGCCGTGCCTGGTCGCTTCGGCGGTCGCCTCCGGATTCTTGTAGTACCCGGGGCTGACCAGCGGCCCGCGCACCACGATCTCGCCGCGCTCCCCCGGCGGCAGCAGCTCCCCGTCTTCGCCCATGATGGCGACGGTGGTGAGCGGGGTCGGCCGGCCGGCCGAGGTGAACCGGGACCGCGCGAAGGTCCCGTCCGGGTTCAGGTGGTCCCGCGGCGCCAGGGTGGAGATCATCATGGGCGCCTCGGTCTGCCCGAAGAGCTGGCCCAGGACCGGCCCGATCACCTCGATGGCCTGCTCCAGCCGCGCCGCTGACATCGGCGCGGCCCCGTACCAGAGGCAGCGCAGCGAGCTGAGGTCGGCGCCGGGCAGTCCCGGGTGGTCGAGCAGCAGGTAGATCAGGGTCGGGGGCAGGAACGCGTGGCTGACGCGGTGCCGCCCGATGAGCGCGAGGAACTCCCCCAGGTCGGGGGCGGGCATGATGACGATCTGGCCGCCGCGGGCCATGACCGGGAAGCAGAGCACCCCGGCGGCGTGCGTCAGCGGGGCGAGCGCCAGGTAGACCGGGGGCCGGCCGGAATCGAAGGGGTAGCTCATCAGCGTCAGCGCGGTCATCGTCTCGAGGTTGTGCCCGGTGAGCATCACTCCCTTGGGCGCGCCGGTGGTGCCGCCGGTGCCGGCCAGCATGACCACGTCGTCGACCGGGCCGGCCTGCCAGGGTTCGTCACTGACGCCCGCGAGCCAGTCCCCGAAGGTGACCGCCCCGGGGACGCTCTCCGCCGCCTGCCGCGCCGCGGCCGGGTCGCCCAGGCAGACCAGCGTGCCGATCTCGGGCAGGCCGCCGATGATCTTTGCCACCAGCGGCGCGAACGCGGCGGCGAAGATCAGGCAGCGGCAGTCGAACAGGCTGAGCAGCTCCCGGTTCTCCGCCGCCTCGTTGCGCGGGTTGACCGGGCACCAGACCGCCCCGGCCCGGCTGATGCCGAAGACGCAGCCGAACGCGACCGGGTCGTTGCCGGACAGGATCGCGACCTTGTCGCCCGGTCCGATGCCGGACCGGTCCAGGGCCCGGCCGACCGACCAGGACAGCCGCTGCACCTCGCGGTAGCTGCGGCTCTGGCCGCCCATGGTAAGGGCGGGGGCGTCGCCAGGGTGGAGCGACGCCCCCTTGTCGAGGAAATCGACGAGCTGCATGGCCGTGGATCCCCTCAACTCGACCGGGTGAGAGCAGCGCTCGTCACCCGGCCGAAACTGCGGCTGCTCATCGGGTGCCTTTCCTTACATGCCCATGCCGCCGTCGACCGGCAGCCCCGCGCCGGTGATGAACCGGGCGCCGTCCGAGGCCAGGAAGACCACCGCGTCCGCGATATCCGGCACTTCACCGAGCCGGCCCAGCGGGGTAAGGCCGATGACCGCCCCCGCGGCCTCCTGCGGGCTGGGGAACAGGCCGATGTCCGCGCAGTCCACGGCGAGCTGGCTGCCCATCTCGGTAGGCACCAGGCCGGGGAAGACGCAGTTCACCCGCACCCCGTAACCGAGCCGGCCCGATTCCGCCGCGGCGACCCGGGTCAGGCGGTCCACCGCCGACTTGGTCGCCGAGTAGCCGGCGATACCGGGAAAGGCGATGGTAGCCGCCACCGACGAGACGTTGACGATCGCCCCGCCGGAGCCGCCGCCCTCCGGCCGCATGGCGCGGAATCCGTGCTTGATGCCGAGCGCGGTGCCGAGCACGTTGACTTCCAGCATGCGGCGGATGCCGGCCGGGTCGAGGTCCACCAGCAGGCTGGTGACCTCTACGCCCGCGTTGTTGACCAGGATGTCGAGACCGCCGAGATGGGTGACGGCCTGCGGCAGTGCCTGCACCCAGCTGTCTTCGGACGTGACGTCGAGCGCGACGAACTCTGCGGCCGCCCCGGTCTGCCGCAGTGACTCGGCGGTCGCCTTGCCCAGGTCCTCCCGGATGTCGGCGATCACCACCGCCGCGCCCGCGCGGGCGAGGGCCCGCGCCATCCCCTCGCCGAGCCCGCGGGCCCCGCCGGTTACCAGGGCCTTACGCCCCGTCAGGTCGTAAACGCTCATCGGGCACCTCTCTGTGCGGCCGAAGTTCCCTGCTCACGATCGCCCGGGCTATCCACCGCCCGGTCCCGGGTCGCGCGCGCCCCCCGGAAGCGCACTCTCCTGACCGCCGTGGCCTGGCGCGCAGGCGCCCCAGGCCATCGGCGTGCTCCTACCGTGGTCCGCTTCCTGACACTTGTCAAGTATTCACTTGACGGACGTCTTGACAATTTTGGACAATTGTCAAGACTGATATCTTGAGATCATGACATACCGGCGGCGGAGCCAGCGCGCACGAGCGCGGGGCCCGGCGTCACCCGAGGTGGAGCGGTGACTGAGGCAGCAGAGTTGACCGGTGCGGCAGAGCTGACCGATGCGGCAGAGTTGACCGACGCGGCGGGGCGGAAGCGGGAGCGCATCGCCCGGCGTCAGGTCGACAAGTTCGCCGAGCGGCGCGACCAGCTCGCCGCGGCCGCCCTGCAGACCCTGGCCGTCCAGGGCTACGCGAATACCAGCCTGCGTGACATCGCGCAGAACTCCGAGTTCTCGCACGGCGTGCTGCATTACTACTTCGCCGACAAGTTCGAGCTGATCACCTACTGCGTGCGGCAGTACAAGGCCGGGTGCGTCAAGCGCTACGACTCGATCGTAGCCACCGCGGGCACGCCGGACGAGCTGCGTACCGGTATCGGCGCGGCGATGGCGGCAACGCTGCGCGAGGACGCCGCCATGCACCGGCTCTGGTACGACCTGCGCAGCCAGTCCATGTTCGAGAAGGCGTTCCAGCTTGACGTGCAAGAGATCGACCAGTCCATCGAGCGGATGATCTGGCGCATCGTCAGCAAGTTCGCCGAGCTGACCGGGAAACACCCCGGGGTCAGCCCGGGAGTGGCCTACGCCCTGGCCGACGGGGTGTTCCAGCACGCCCTGCTCGCGCACCTGGCCGGCCACGCGGACGCGGGAGACTCGCTTCAGGCGACGGTCAGCCTGCTGCTCCCGTCTCTGCTCGGCTGACCCGCCTGGCCAGTCCAAAAGTTCAGCCCCGGACAGAGAACCGTCCGGGGCTGTGCCTTTTGCTTCGTGTGGGCCGCCGCCGTCAGGCTTTCAGCCGGTTCAGGGCCTCAGCCAGGATGGCCTCGCCATCGGCGTCGGAGCGGCGCTCCTTCACGTAGGCCAGGTGGGTCTTGTAGGGCTCGACGCGCGACGGGGCCGGCGGGTTCGCCTCGTCCGTCCCGGCCGGGAAGCCGCACCGCGGGCACTCCCACTGGTCCGGGATCGCCGCGTCGGACGCGAAGCTGGGCCGGGTCTCGTGCCCGTTGGAGCACCAGAACTGCACCCAGACCCGGGGCGCGGCCTCGCCGCGCTCCGCCTCGCCCATGGGGCCAGCGCCTACCCTGCTGCCACGGATCGCGTTGCCGCTACTCACAGACCACCTCTTGTCACGACTACTTGGATTGCTAGTTCAACCGGATAACCGTCCGGCGGGAGCCGTTTCCCCGCCGCTGGCCTAGTCAATTTCACCACCCGTTCCGCCGGCGTGCGGCGAAAACGGGCAGACCCGCGCATCAATTGCGACCGGGCTCAGTGATTAAGGAGATAACCGAGGGCCACGACGCACACAAACCAGAGCACGCCAAAGAAGATGGTGATGCGGTCCAGGTTCCGCTCCACCACCGACGAGGAGCCGAGCGTGGAGGAAACCCCACCGCCGAATAGGTCGGACAGGCCGCCGCCCTTGCCCTTATGAAGGAGGACAAGCAGGACCATCGCGAGCGACGTGATGATCAGGATGACCGAAAGCGCGATCTCCACCGGAGTCTTCTTTCCCCTTTGATGCTCTAACGACCTGGAGGGCGGCTACGCCCCGCAGGCTCTGTACGGGCGGTGTCTTAGCGGCCTGCGGCCAGCTCACGATACCGGCAGATCGCAGCGAACTGGCCTGCGTCGAGGCTTGCGCCGCCGACGAGCGCGCCGTCCACGTCCTGCCCCGCCATGATAGGCGCGATGTTGTCGCCCTTGACGGACCCTCCGTAAAGAATACGCACCCCGGCCCCGGCTTCGGCCCCCGCCGCACCTGAAATATGCTCGCGGATCGCGGCGGCCATCTGCTGCGCGTCGTCCGCCGACGCGACCTCGCCGGTGCCGATCGCCCAGATCGGCTCGTAGGCGATCACCATCGAGGTGACGGCCGCGGCGGGCACCTTCGCCAGCGACCCCTTGAGCTGCGCGACGACGTGCTCGACCTGCGTGCCCGCCCGGCGGACCTCGACCGGCTCGCCCACGCACAGTACCGGGGTGACCGACACGGCCAGGGCCGCCTTGACCTTGGCGTTGACCAGGGCGTCGTCTTCGTGATGGTACTGACGCCGCTCGGAGTGCCCGCACAGCACGTAGGAGCAGCCGAGCTTGGCCAGCATCGGCCCGGAGACCTCGCCGGTATAGGCGCCGCTGGCGTGCCGGGAGATGTCCTGGGCGCCGTACCCGAGCTTGAGCCGGTCCCCGTCCACCAGGGTCTGCACCGAGCGCAGGTCGGTGAACGGCGGCATCACTACCACCTCGACGTGCTTGTAGTCCTTGTCGCTGAGGCTGAACGCGAGCTTCTGCACCAGCGCGATCGCCTCGAAGTGGTTGCAGTGCATCTTCCAGTTGCCGGCGATCAGCGGCAGCCTCTTGCTGTCTTCGCTCACGTTCAGGATCAGGGCTCCGTCGTTGGGACCAGTGCTGCGTGGACCGAGTGCGGCGCCGGCCCGGCCGGCCGGATGTCCGGCCACGATAGCGGGCCGGCAGGCGTACCCGGGTACGCCTGCCGGCCCGCTGTCTTCCCGGGCCTGGCGCGCCGCGTCTATTTCTTGCTGTTATCGAGAGGAGGGGCCAGAACCGCGGTTACGACTCCAGCGCGGTGAGACCCGGGAGCGTCTTGCCTTCCATGTACTCCAGGGAGGCGCCGCCGCCGGTGGAGATGTGCCCGAAGGACGACTCGTCGAGCCCGAACGACCGCACCGCCGCCGCCGAGTCGCCGCCGCCGACCACGGTCAGCCCGTCGACCTTGGCCAGCGCCTCCGCGACGGCCCGGGTCCCCGCGGCGAAGGCGGGGAACTCGAACACGCCCATCGGCCCGTTCCAGAACACCGTCTTCGCGTCGGCCAGCTTCGACGCGAACAGCTCCCGCGAATCGGGGCCGATGTCCAGGCCCATGTACCCCGGCGGGATCGCGTCCGCGGCCACCGTTGACGGCGGCGCGTCCGCGGCGAACCGGGGCGCGACCACGATGTCGGTCGGCAGGACCAGCTCCACGCCGCGCTCGGCCGCCTGGGCCAGGATCTCCCGGCAGGAGTCGATATGGTCGGACTCGAGCAGCGAGGTGCCCACCTCGTAGCCGAGGGCGGCGAGGAACGTGTAGGCCATGCCGCCGCCGATCAGCACCCGGTCGGCCAGGCCCAGCAGGTTGCCGATGACGCCGAGCTTGTCCGACACCTTCGACCCGCCGAGCACGACCACGTACGGGCGGGCCGGCTCGACCGTGAGCCGCCGCAGCACCTGCACCTCGGCCGTGACCAGGTCACCGCCCGCGTGCGGGAGCAGCCGGGGCAGGTCGTACACCGACGCCTGCTTACGGTGCACCACGCCGAACCCGTCGCCCACGTAGACGTCGCCGAGGCGGGCGATCTCCTGCGCCAGCCGGGTCCGTTCCGCTTCGTCCTTCGCGGTTTCGGCCGGCTCGAAGCGGACGTTCTCCAGCAGCGCGACCTCGCCGTCGGACAGGCCCGCCACAATCGCCGCCGCGGACGGCCCGACCAGGTCAGTGGCGAAGGCGACGGGCTGTCCGAGCAACTCCGACAGCCGCTCCGCGACCACCCGCAGCGAGGGCCCGCCCGCCGCGCGCTCGACGAAGTCCTCCCCCTGGGGACGGCCCAGGTGCGCCATCACGATGACCCGCGCCCCCCGGCCGGCCAGTTTCTTGATCACCGGCAGCGAGGCCCGGATGCGCCCGTCGTCGGTGATCGCGCCGCCGCCGGACTTGTCCTGCGGGACGTTCAGGTCAGACCGCACGAGTACGCGCAGGCCGGTGACCTCGAGGTCGTCGATGCTCTGCATACTTCCGCAGCCCTCAGAGGCTCGACGCGACGAGCGCGGTCAGGTCGACCAGGCGGTTGGAGAAGCCCCACTCGTTGTCGTACCAGCCGAGCACCTTCACCTGGTTGCCCGCCATCACCATGGTCAGCCCGGCGTCGAAGGTGCAGGAGGCGGGCGAGCCGACGATGTCGGAGGACACGATCTCGTCCTCGGTGTAGTACAGGACGCCCTTGAGCGGGCCGTCCGCGGCGGCCTGGTAGGCGGCGTTGACCTCCTCCTTGGTCACGTCGCGGCCGGTCTCGACGACCAGGTCGGTAATGGACCCGGTGATCACCGGGACCCGCAGCGAGGTCCCGTCCAGCTTGCCCTTGAGCTCGGGGATGACCAGGCTGGTGGCCTTGGCCGCCCCGGTCGAGGTCGGCACGATGTTCTGCGCGGCGGCGCGGGCGCGGCGCAGGTCCTTGTGCGGGCCGTCCTGCAGCATCTGGTCCTGGGTGTAAGCGTGAATGGTCGTCATCAGGCCCTTGACGATGCCGAAGTTCTCCAGCAGCACCTTGGCCATCGGCGCCACGCAGTTCGTGGTGCAGGAGGCGTTGGAGATGATCGTGTGGTTGGCGGCGTCGTACTTGTCGTCGTTGACGCCCATCACGATCGTGATGTCCTCCTCCTTGGCGGGGGCGGAGATGATCACCTTCTTGGCACCGCCGGCCAGGTGCGCCTTGGCCGCCGGGCCGGTCACGAAGCGGCCGGTGGACTCGATGACGATGTCCACCCCCAGGTCGCCCCAGGGCAGGTTGGCCGGGTCGCGCTCGGCCAGGATCTTGATCGGCTGGTCGCCGACCACGATGGAGTCGCCCTCGACGTGTACCGGCTTGGGGAACCGCCCGGCCACCGTGTCGTACTTCAGCAGGTGGGCCATGGTCTTCAGGTCACCCAGGTCGTTCGCGGCGACGATCTCGAAGCCGCGGTCGCCGCTTTCCTCCAGGGCCTTGAAGAAGCTCCGCCCGATCCGGCCAAATCCGTTGATGCCTACTCGAATGGTCACAGGACCAGTCTCCGTTCCGATTGCCGCTCGTGACTAGGGTCCAACGCCCGGGACGCTTCTCTCACCCTGTCACGTCCCGGCGGGACGCGACGCGGTTGCGGACGCGCCTCCCCGAAATTTATCGGACACGGTGCGGCAGGCCGCCTGCCCCACGGGTGAGCCGCAGACTGACGGCGCTGCCGTTCTCCGGCGGGTGTCGGCCTGCTGGCTGGCTGCATGCCCGCCGGCCACCCGCCGCATCGCAGGTTCGCTGGTCTAGACCAGCATAAACTACTGGTCTAGACCAAAGGGAGCAGGCAGACACGGAATTCACTGCCCGTCCATGAACTGTGCCGCCAGCTTGTCCCATCATCAGTAACGGGATGCCGCCGTCCACTTACACTAAGCGGAAGTAGGCCTGCGCCGAGCAAGGTACGTCCCCCTAGCCGCGAGGAGGCCCGCCATGACCGGCAGCATTACCCCAGATGAGATCGACGCGGCTAGGCGGCTCATTGCCGACGTGCTAGTCAGTACTTCTAACGACAGCATGCTGTCGCAGGACGAGCAAGACCGACTGCTCGCACGAGCGTGCGCCGATGCCTGTGGTGTTCTCGGCGCGTGGCTGGAAGGCACTTCGTGGGCGGCTCTCAGTCCGGATGAGGAACTTGGGCGGAGAATGGTCGCCGAGTCCGTCGCGGACTGGGAACGGCTACGGCCGTTTCTGCCTTCGGTCTTGAAGGCGGTCGACCGAGTTGAGGACCGGAAGAAAAACGGGCCCAGCACCCCGGAGATCATAGATCCCGCGGCGTACGTGGACAAACTCATTGCGAGCGCGTCGCTTACCGCCCGCCGTCAGCGTCGGC
>DASWUW010000557.1:0-2527 GCA_036406335.1 Trebonia sp. | reverse complement strand
GCCCGCCATCCCGACGTCCCCCGCCACCCGCGGGTGATCGCTGTCGTAGCCGCGGTGGGTCGGCAGGTCGAACGCGACCGACAGGCCCTTCTGCCCGGCGGCGAGGTTGCGCCGGTAGAACGCGTTGGATTCCTCCGCGGTAGAGAACCCGGCGTACTGGCGGATCGTCCAGGGCTGGTTAACGTACATCGTCGGGTACGGCCCGCGCAGGTAGGGGGCGATACCGGGATAGGTGTCCAGGAAGTCCAGCCCGGCCAGGTCCGCCTCGGTGTACAGCGGCTTGACCACGATCCCCTCGGGGGTCGTCCAGCCCGTCCCGCCGGCGTCGCCGCCGTGGTCCGCGGCCAGCTCCTCCTGCCAGCGCTTCTCGCCCTGCGGGTCGGCCGCCGCCGGCTCGCCCAGCCCGATCCCGGTGAAGTCGGGGACTTCCCAGCCGTCGGTCATCACGCCACCCCCAGCTCGGCCAGCATCCGGCCGCCGAACGCCAGCACGTCGAAATCTTCACTGAGCACCTCGTCCGCGGCGACGGCCGCGGCCGCCCCGTGCTCCCGGGTCCGCTCGACCGCCGCCCGGACCTCGTCCGGGGTGGCTTCCGCGCTCCCGAACACCACCACCACTGCCCCCGGCGGCGGGGTGTCCACCGCTTCCGGGCCGGCGGTGACGGTGGCGATGCCGGCCGGCGCGAGCACCGCGGTCACCCGGGCGGCCCGCGCACCGCTGCCGCGGGAGGTGTCGGGCAGCGCCAGCGTGACCGCGGGCGGCGACCCGGTCGCCCGGGTGTAAGCGTCGGCCCGGTCCCGGAGCTCCTCGTGCCACTGAGCCCACCGGATGCGAGGCAGCCCCCCCGCCGGAACGGGCCCCGGCGCCGCCGGTCGGCTGAGCAGGGTCTCGCCGACCAGGGGGAACTCGCTGACCCCGGTGACCGCCGCCCGGCGCCGGGCCAGGGCGTCCCGGCGTGCCTCACGGCTGACGCTGAGCGAGGAGGCAACGTACCCGCTGGCCAGGGCGGCGCGCAGGCCGCCCTGGCGCTCGATGTCCTGAAAGCAGGCCCAGGCCCGGGCGGCGAGCTGCTCGGTCAGGTCGTCGACGTACCAGGACCCGCCCGCCGGGTCGATGACCCGGGCGACATTGGCTTCCTCGGCCAGCAGGGCGTGAACATTGCGGGCCACCCGGCGGCCCAGCTGGTCAGGCTGGCCGATCGCCGCGTCGAAGGAGGTAACGGTGACGGCATCGGCCCCGCCGACACCCGCCGCGAAGCAGGCGACCGTCGCCCGCAGGATGTTGTTCCACGGGTCCCGGCGGGTCAGCATCGGCCAGGAGGTCACGGCGTGCTGCCGCTGCCCGCTGGCCGGGATGCCGCACTGCTGCAGGACCCGGGTCCAGGCCCGGCGCCCGGCGCGCAGTTTGGCGATGGTCGCGAACTGGTCCGCGGTCGCCGCGTAGCGGAACTCCAGCTGCCCGGCCGCGGCCGGCCCGGACAGGCCCGCCGCCCGCAGCGCCCGCAGGTACTCAGTTCCGGCGGCCAGGGAGCAGCCCAGCTCCTGGGCGTCGGTGGCGCCGGCCTCGTGGAACGGAAGGGCGTCGGCCACGACGGCGCGCATCCCCGGCAGTTCCGCCGCGCAGCGCGCGGCCAGGGCGGCGGCCGCGGCCAGGCCGGCGGCGGCTTCCGGGGCAGCCTCGGCTCCGGCCCGGGCCAGCACTCCCAGCGGGTCGGCGCCCAGGCTGCCGGTGAGGGCGGCGGCGGGGACGTCACGGCGCGCGGCGGCCTCCAGGAATGCCCGCGCGGCCTCGGCGAACCCGCTGCCCGCGTCCAGTACGACCGGGGCCAGGTCGAGGTAGACCCCGGCCAGCACGTCGGACAGGGCGCCAACCGGGATCCGGCCTTCGCCCAGGCCCAGCCACAGCGAGCTGACGCCGCCCTCGAGGTCCTCCATGACCTGCTCCCGGGCCACGGCCGGGTCCGGGTGCTCGTGCCGCTGCCGGACATCCCACCCGGCGCGGTGGCCGGAGGCGGTGCGCCCGCGCACAAACGGCGCCTGCCCGGGGTACCCGGTGTCCGGGCGGCCCCCGGCGGCCACGTAGAGCGGCGCGATCTCGATGCCGTCGGCGGTAACGGTGGCCAGCTCCCGCTCCGGGGCGGCGCCGGGGTCGCCCGCGCGGCCCAGCACCTTGGCCACCAGCCGCTGCCACTGCTCCCAGGAGGCGGGCGGGAACTCGGCCGCCAGCGGCAGTTCGCCCGGATCGTCCACGCCACCACTCCGTTCGGCATTCAGTATCACTGAAATGATACTGAGTCTCTCGGTCTACGACAAGAGACAGCGGCGTCGCCGACCGGGGCAGAATTTCACTGTAACCGGGTTCAACTGCTCCGGCGGGCCGCCCGCGCTCCGGGACGGGGGCGATACACCTTTCTTACCTTAAGAATGAGACCGTTACCGTCCGAACCCACCCGGCGGATTTCGCCGGCCTGCATCATTAAGGACGGAAAGGGCGTGTTCCAAACTCCTGGGCACGGCCCGCTCGCGTA
>DASWUW010000556.1:0-7599 GCA_036406335.1 Trebonia sp. | reverse complement strand
ATGATCACCCTCGGCGGCACCGAGGCCGAGGCCCGCGAGCAGGTGGCGGAGCTGGAAGCGCTCGCCAGCCCCGAGCTCCGCTGGCAGCACCTGCTTTACTCGGCCGGCCGCGCCCGGCGGCTGTACGAAGCGGCCCGCGATCACCCCGGACTGCCGCTCCGCGAGCTCGCCCGCCTGCTGCCCAAGCCGGGCCCGCCTCAGTTCGCCGGGACCCCCGAGCAGCTGGCCGATCACATCACCGCCTGGCAGGACGCCGGCGCGGCCGACGGCTTCACCATCATGGGATCGACCCTGCCCCGGCAGCTGACCGCGTTCGCCGACCAGGTCGTCCCCGTCCTGCAGGCTCGCGGCCGGTACCGGACCAGCTACTCCGGCCCCATGCTGCGCGACCACCTCGGACTGGCCCGTCCCGCCGGTCACCAGACCTGCCGCTAACCGCAGGGGAGCACGCTGGTGTGCCCGGTGGCGAATGGATGATGTCAGGCGTCCAGGCGAAGCTCGGCCCCGACGCATTTGCCGTTCGGCATCCCGTTCCAGCCCCAGTCAGAAGCGACCGACTTGACGAGTAGCAGTCCTGGCCCGCGATCCCTCACTGACGGGCGGGGTAACGCTGACCGAGGCCGGCCGCGGAAGTCATCCTGGTCGACTACCCGGACCGTCACCGGCCCACGAGGCCCAGGTGAAGAGCGTTGTAGCGGTTCCCGTGGACGCCGGTCCGCGCGGCCGCGGCGTTGAGGTCGGCGACCTCCTCGGTGAACCGCGGGATGGTCGCCCGGATGTCGCCGGCCGTGAACGTGGTCGCGGGGCCACAGCGAGTACTCGCTCTGCACCGCGGTCACCGGGCAGACCGAGTGCGCCCGGCGGATCGTGGGCGCGGCCGCCTCGGACAGGTTCGGCCCGTAGCTCTGGGACATGCCCATGGCGCCCAGCCCGACGGCGGAGACTCGCAGGCCCTGCCCTAGTGTTCGCGTGTGCAAACCATTCCGCCGGCCCCTTGCGGGTGGGCTGCTTCGGCTCGATGTTCACCCGAAGACCTGCTTGGCCACGGCCATCGCGGACATGGCCCGCGGCCAGCCGGCGTAGAACGCCAGGTGGGTGATCGCCTCGATCAGCTCGGCCTCGGTGACGCCGTTCTGCCTGGCCAGCCCCAGGTGATAGGTGAGCTGCTCAGTGTTCCCGGCGGTGGCCAGCGCGGTCACGGTGACCAGGCTGCGGTCACGCGGCGACAGCTCCGGGCGGGTCCAGACCTGGCCGAACAGAACGTCGTCGGTAAAGCCGGCCAGCCCGGGAGCAAAGTCGCCGAACTGCTTCGCGGCGCCGGACGGTTCCTTCTTCTTCTCAGCAGAACGGGCCGGGGTGCCTCGGGTAGTCATAACGGTTCCTTTCAGTTGAGCGGAGGTTCGGGGTCGCCGGCCGCACGGAGCAGCAGGCTGACCGCCGCGGCGCCCAGGGCGATGACGGCGGCGATGAGCAGGCTGACCCGCAGGCCGTGGACGAACGTGGCCCGGTTGGCCAGCAGCGCCCCGAACACCGCGATCGCCAGCGCGCCGCCGGCCTGCCGGCTGGTGTTGAACAGGCCGCTCGCTACCCCGGCGCGGCGGGCGGGAACCGCGTGCAGCAGCAGGGCCATCACCGGCGGCATGACCAGCGGGCCGCCCAGCCCGACCAGGATCATCAGCGCCGACAGCAGCGCCACGGGCGCCGTGGCGGGCAGCAGGCCGATCACCACCAGCCCGGCCGTCATGGACAGCAGGCCGCCCGCGATGAGGGTGCGCGCGCCGAAGCGTTCGGCTAGCCGGGCGGTGAACGGGTTCAGGGCCCCGCCGACCACCATCATCGGCACGAAGGTGACCCCGGCGCCCAGCGCGGACAGGCCGCGCAGCTGCTGCAGGTACAAGCTCATGACGAAGGGCAGCCCGTAGTAGCCCACCATGAACGCGAAGCCGATGACCGCGGCGGCGCTGACTGTCCGGGAGCGGAACAGCGACAGGGGAAGCAGCGGATGCCGGCCCCGTGCCTGCAGCCGGACGAACAGCGCCAGGGCGGCCGCGGCGGCCGCGAACGCCGCTAGCACGCGGGGCGCGGTGATCCCGTCGGCTCCGGCCTCGATCGCCCCGTAGGTCAGGCCGCCCATCGCGGTCATCGCGGCGGCCTGCCCGGCCCAGTCGAACGGCACGCGGTGCCGCGGTGACGGCACCGCGCGGGCCAGCAGGACCAGTCCCGCCGCTCCCGCGGGCACGTTCACGAAAAAGATCAGCCGCCACGACACCTCGGTCAGCAGGCCGCCCAGCAGCGGCCCGGATGTAGAGGCGGCGGCCCCGCCCATCGCCCACACCCCTAGCGCCCGGGCGCGCCTCGCCGGATCGGGGTAGGCCTGGCTGACCAGGGCCATCGAGGCCGGCATGAGCGCCGCGGCGGCCGCGCCCTGCACCAGCCGCGCGGCCACCAGCGCGGGCAGGGCCGGGGCCAGGCCGCAGGCGGCCGAGGCGAGCACGAACACCGCCATCCCGGCCCCGAAGGCCCGGCGCGCGCCGACCCGGTCGGACAGCGACCCGGCCGACAGCAGCAGCGCCGCGAACATCAGCGTGTACCCGTCCACCACCCACTGCAGGCCGCTCATGCCGCCCGACAGCTCCCGGCGGATATCCGGCAGCGCGACGTTCACGATGACCGCGTCCAGCGTCACCACGAAGAACCCCAGCAGCGCCGCGGCCAGCGACCACGCCGGGCTCGAACCGTGACCGGGACGGGGGGATGCCGGTTCCGTTCCTGCCGCTGTCGGATCTGCCGAAATACTCACAGCACCCACTCAACCCGCATCTCGCCCGCGCCGGGAGGTTGCGTTGTCCCGGGTCATGACAGAACCCCCCTGGCTCGCGGCCCAGCCCGTAACGTGGACGGCGTGACCAGCAACCGGGCCGACGTGCGGGACTTCCTCGTGACCCGCCGGGCCAAGATCACTCCGCAGCAGGCCGGGCTGCAGTTCTACGGCGGCAACCGCCGCGTCCCCGGGCTGCGCCGCGAGGAAGTCGCGATGCTGGCCGGCGTCAGCGCCGACTACTACACCCGGCTGGAGAAGGGCAACCTGTCCGGCGTCTCTGACAGTGTCCTGGAGGCCATCGCCGCCGCCCTGCAGCTAGACGAGGCCGAGCGCCTGCACCTGCACGACCTGGCCCGCACGGCCAGCCTGAACCCGGCCCGCGCCGCCCGGCGGCACCCTCCGCAGCAGGTCCGTCCCGGCATCCAGCTCATCCTGGACGGCATGACGGACATCCCCGCCTTCGTCCGCAACGGGCGCCTCGACATCCTGGCCGTCAACCCCCTCGGCCGCGCCCTGCACTCCCCGATCTTCGCCAGCCCGGCCCGGCCGGCCAACTTCGCCCGGTTCCAGTTCCTCGACCCGGCCGCCCGCGAGTTCTACCCTTCCTTCGGCGACGCCACCCGCACCACCGTCTCCCTGCTGCGCACCGAAGCCGGCCGCGACCCGTTCAACAAGTCCCTCACCGCCCTGGTCGGCGAGCTGTCCACCCGCAGCGAGGAATTCCGCGCCCTGTGGGCCGCCCACGACGTGCGCCTGCACCGCAGCGGCCGCAAGCAGTTCCGCCACCCCGCCGTCGGCTCCCTCGACCTCACGTTCGAGGCCATGGCCCTCGAGGCCGACGAAGGCCTCACGCTCACCGCGTACACCGCCGAGCCCGGCACGCCCGCCCACGACGGACTGCGGCTCCTCGCCAGCTGGGCGGCCACCCGCCAGCACGAGGACCACGAGAAGCGCCCCGTTTAACCCGGCGGCGATCGTGGCGAGCAAGGTCAGCGCCTGCTCAGAGCGGCTGCCCGGTGGAGCTTGATAGACGGTGAGCATCTGCCGGTCGGCGCCCGCCAGGTGGAACTTGTCGTACCGCAGTTCCAGCTCGCCGACTTGCGGGTGTTGCATTCGGTGGACGCCGGTGCCGGTGTGCGGCTTGACGTCGTGACGGGCCCACAGCCGGCGAAAGTCCGTGCTCTTGAGGGAGAGTTCGCCGATGAGCTCGGTCAGCTGCGGGTCGTCGACGTCCGGGCCGACCGAGGCCCGCAGGGCGGATACCACGTTCTCCAGCCGAACGTCGGCGTCGCAGAAAAGCTCGCTGACCGCGGAACCGAGGAACGCCGCGCGGAGGATGTTGCGGCCGGGTGCGTACATCGGCGACAGCGCCGTCATCAGCGGATTCGCCGCCAGCACGTCCAGGCAGCGGCCCGTTACGAAGGCGGGGGTGGCGGGCCAGGAATTCAGCAGCTGCCGCACGGTGGGACTGACCTGCTCCGGCCGGCGTACCCGCCGCCGCCGGGCGGTGGCCGGGGCGGCCAGCTCGTGCAGATGCGCGGCGGCATCCGCGTCCAGGCGCAGCGCGCGCGCGAGCGCGTCGAGCACCGGCGCGGAGGGATGGTGATCACTGCCCTGCTCCAGCCGGGTGTAGTACTCGGTGCTGATGCCGGCCAGCAGAGCAAGCTCGTCCCGCCGGAGGCCGGCCACCCGGCGCCGCCCGTGGTCGGGGATGCCGACCTCGCCCGGCTGTACCAGCTCCCGGCGGGCCCGCAGGTACTCCCCGATGCCGTTGACGCTCACCCTGCCACGATAGGCCCGCGCGCCCGTCCTAGCCTGCCCCTGGCGGGGCACCCCGCGACGGGAGGATGGCTGCCCCGGCGAACCGGGCCGAGACTGCCGGACGAGAGACGAATACGCCTCCCCACACGGCAGCAGGGAGAAAAGCGATGGCACCGCGCACATGGTTCATTACCGGCGTCAACAGCGGATTCGGCCGCGAGATGACCGAGCAGCTACTCGGGCGAGGCGACCGGGTAGCGGGAACGGTCCGCACCCTCGAGTCGGTTCGCGACCTCACCCGGAAGTACGGCGACCGCTTCTGGACCGCCCGCCTGGACGTCACCGACACGGCCGAGATCCGGAAGGTCGTCGACGCGGCCTTCAGCGCCCTCGGCCCGATCGATGTCGTCGTCAACAACGCGGGCTACGGCCTGTTCGGTGCGGCCGAGGAGTTCACCGACGAGCAGGTCGTCCACCAAATCGGCACCAACCTGCTGGGCTCGATCCAGGTCGTGCGCAGCGCACTGCCGCACCTGCGCGCCCAGCAGCAGGCCCGGATCATCCAGATCTCCACCTTCGGCGGACAGGCCGCGCTTCCCGGCGGGTCGCTGTACCACGCCAGCAAATGGGGTATCGAGGGATTCAGCGAGGCACTGATGGCCGAGCTGGCCCCCTTCAATATCGGCGTCACCATCATCGAGCCGGGCGGCGCCCGCACCCGCTTCCGGCACGGCAGTGCCCGGCTCGCTCCGGCGCTGGACGCCTACGCGGGCACGCCGGCCGCGTTCGTCCGCGTCGTGCTGGCCGCTGAAACCCAGCTTTCCCCAGGTGACCCGGCCAAGATGGCGGCGATCATCATCGGCAGCGCGGATACCACTCCGGCCCCTGCGCGGATCGTGCTGGGCAGCGATTCCTACGAAATCCTGGTCAGTGCGCTCACCCGGCGCCTGGCCGACATCGAGCCGCAGAAAGACCTCGCGGCTTCGACCGATTTCGCCGTCGCGCCGGACGGTTCGAGGTAGTGCCTCACTGTCCTCTCGGGGCCAGGGTCCAGGCGGCCCAGAAGGGCAGCGCCGCTACGGCGAAGAGCACCGACCCCCACTGGTAGCCGTGCGAGAGCAGGATGATGCCGAGGACCAGGTTCCAGCTGCCAGCGGCAACGCGCATTCCGGTGTAGGCGTAAGGGTGACGGGATCCCCGAGCTCTGGCTGCGTCCATTGTGATCTCTCCTTGCTGGCAGTGCCGGCCACTCCGGTCACCTGCCTTAATGCTCCCTCCGGGCTGAGCAGAGCTCCACCGTGCGGCCACCCGAGGCCGTCGCCTTCCGTTGCTGATTCCCTGGTCTGAGACTTATTGCGCAGCTTTTCAGCATTGTGGAGCTTTAGGGGTGCCATCGCACCTCCAAAGTTCCGCAATATTCTTCTGACCAGTACCCATATGACAAAAGTGACTGCAGTTACGATAGCGTGGCCGCGGTGAGCCGCTTACCCTAACGGCATTGCGTGATAGGCAGCTGGCAAAGCGGGTAAATGCATCGCGTGCGGGAGACGGAAGTGAGCGAACGTGAGGTGCTGGCGTTCGACCTGTACGGGACGCTGGTCGACCCGATCGCCATCTCAGGCGCGCTCGGTCAGATTCTCGGCGAACCGGGCGGCCGGGAGGCGGCCGGCTTGTGGCGGCTGAAGCAGCTCGAGTACTCCTTCCGCCTCACGGCGATGGACCGCTACGAGGACTTCCGGTTCGTGACGGCCCGCGCGCTCGACTTCGCGCTTGCCTCCGCCGGGGTCCGCCTGCCCGAGGGACAGGCGGAGCGGCTGGTGGAGCTCTACGATCACCTGCAGCCGTTCCCGGACACCGCCCCGGCGCTGCGGGCGCTCGCCGGCCTGGGTTACGAACTCGCCGTGCTTTCCAACGGAACCCCCTCCATGATCGGCAACTGCCTGGACAACAGCGGCCTGGCGGGCTTCTTCGGCCAGCGGATCAGTGTCGACGAGGTCGGCCTGTTCAAGCCTTCGCCGGTCGTGTACCGGCACGCGGCCGAACGGCTGTCCCGGCCGGCGACGCAGATCCGGCTGGTCACCAGCAACGCGTTCGACAGCGTGGGGGCTGCCGGGGCCGGGATGCGCACGGCCTGGGTCAACCGCTCCGGCGGTCCCTTCGACACGATCGGCGCGCGGCCCGACATCACCGTGCCCGCGCTCGACCGCCTGCCCGCGGCACTGGCCGTCTGACGAGCACAGTTCCGGCCAGCTGGCCCGCGTCCCCGGCCCTCGGCGGGGGAGGATCAGTTCCGGTCCGGCGCCGCCAGCGGCCAGCCGCCCGCGGCGAGACGGGCCCGCACCCGGGCGACGTCGACGTCGTCCCCGGGGCCTCGGGTGACAACCCGGATAGCCCGCTTGATCTCTGCGGCCGACTCAGGGTCAGCGGAGAACGCGAGCTCGCCCGCGACCAGCGTGACCTCGTCGTCGGTGAGCTGATGGCGCAGTAGCACCGTGAAGAGCGCGACGTAGTCGCTGCGGGGGATGCCGTCGGGATATCCGGCTCGGAGCCAGTTGACGATCCGGGTGAGAAAAGCGGGCAGTGCCATGTGCGTACTCTGCCTTTCCTGCTGAGCCGCTGCTGATGCCGCCTTCTTCCACGCGACGCCCGGCTTAATCCCAATCTGGCCGGTGCGCAGCTAAGCTAGCGGAGTGCGCCCTGGACGGTGCCGCGATGGCCGCCGGGAACCTGGACTTCCAGCTGGTCCGGTCCGAGACCGGCTGGCGGGCGGGTGTTCGCTGGGGCGAGCCGGCGGAGATGGCCGTCTGGCCGGGGCGGCTCGGCACCACGAGTTTCGACGGGCACTTCGCGGTCCGCCGGGCCGGGGCGGAAGTCTGCGCCCCGGGCTAGCGCCGGGCGGGCTGGAGGGGGAAACGAGCACCGGTGAGCTGCTCGGAGACGGTCCACAGGCGGCGGGCGACCTCCGGGTCCTGGGCGGCAGCGGAGCGAGCGATGAGCTCGGGCGCGCCGCGCATGTA
>DASWUW010000555.1:0-2625 GCA_036406335.1 Trebonia sp. | reverse complement strand
CCGACATCCGGATGACCACCAAGAGCGACGAGGTGGCCGCCCTGGCCTAGCAGCCGATGAACATCGCGCGGGCCTGGATGTCGGGGCGGGTCAAGATCGAGGCGTCGATGAAGGACCTGTTCCGGCTGCGGCGGCTGCTGTAGCCCGCCGGGGCGGCGGTACGCAGGCGGCAGGCGGGGATGATGGGTCCATGGGAGAGCTGATCTTGCTGCGGCACGGGGAGACCGAGTGGTCGCGCACGGGCCGGCACACCGGGCGGAGCGACGTCCCGCTCACCGCGAAGGGAGTCGCCGGGGCGGAGGCGCTGACGCCGGTGGTGGCCGCCCGGCTGGCCGACGACGGCCTGGTCGCGGTGTTCGCCAGCCCGGCCCAGCGGGCGCAGCGGACCGCCGCGCTGGCGGGCCTCACGGTGACCAAGACCGACCCGGACCTGTGGGAATGGGACTACGGGGGCTACGAGGGGATCACTACCGCCGAGATCCAGCGCACCCGGCCGGACTGGTCGCTGTGGCGGGACGGGGTCATCCCCGGGGACGCCGCGCACCCGGGCGAGACCGCGGAGCAGGTCGGCGCGCGGGTGGACCGGGTGCTCGGGCGGGCGGCGCCGCTGCTCGCCGACGGTGACGTCGCCCTAGTCGCGCACGGGCACGTGCTGCGGGTGCTGACCGCGCGCTACCTGGGCCAGCGCCCGGTCGACGGGCGGCTCTACCGGCTGGACACCGGGACCGTCTCCACGCTCGGCACCGAGCACGGCGATCCGGTGATCCTGACCTGGAACGTCCCGCCGGGGCCGGGCTGACCCGGTCCTACGGCGCCACCGGGGCCAGGAAGCTCTCCACCAGCGCCGCGTAGCGGGACTGGTCGGTGCGATGCGACTCGAGGTGCCCGGCCCCGGGGAACCGCTCCAGGGTGACCAGGTCCGGCCGCAGCCGGCGCAGCCGGACGCTGGTGGCGACCGGCACCCGGAGGTCGTCGTCCCCGTGGGTGACCAGTGCCGGGACCCGGAGCCAGCCGGTGTCGCGCAGGTAGCCGAGGGCCGGCCAGTCCACGCCGAAGCGCGCGGCGGCGATCCGCTCGGCGGCCGCCACCGGCGGCGTGACCAGGCGGCGGGCGGCCGGCCGCAGACGGCGGCCGACCCGGGCGGCGAGGAACCGGTCGACCTGGTGACCGACGGTCGCGCGCAGGTCGAGCATCGGCGCGTCGAGCACGACCCGGGTCACCTGCGGGGCCAGCGCCGAGTTGAGCAGGAACGCCGCCACGATCCCGCCGCCCATCGACTGGCCGGCCAGCACGACGCTCCGGGCGCCGCGGGCCAGCGACCAGCGGACCGCCGCCTCCAGGTCCGGCCACTCGGTCTGCCCGTAGCGGTGGTAGCCGGACGGGTCGCGGGGAGCGCCGGGATCGTTGCGGTAGGTTACCGCGAGCGCGGGGAAGCCCTGGCGCGACGCGATGCCGAGCAGGCCCAGCAGGTCGCCGCGGGTGCCGTTCTGCCCGTGCACGCCGATGACGAACGTGCTCCCGCGGCCGGGAAAGTACCAGGCGGGCAGCGGTCCCAGCGGGCCCGGTACGGTCACCTCCCGCAGCGGTACGGCGGGCGGCCGGGCTTCGGGTGCCCGGGCGGGGTTCACCGCCAGCGCCTCCAGGCGGATCTTCCCGGCCAGGTACCAGCTGAGGGCGCAGAACGCGGCCCCGAGGCCGGCCGCGGCGGCCGGCCGGGACCGCTGACGGCGGCCCGCCTCGCTTCGCGCCATGGCACCCGATGGTACGCCGGCCCGGCGCGGGTACCCTGGGCTGGTGCAGCTGATTCACTCCGGGAAGGTCCGGGACGTCTACGCCGACGGCGACGACCTGCTGCTGGTCGCGACCGACCGGGTCTCTATCTACGACGTGATCCTGCCCACGCCGGTACCGGGCAAGGGACGGGTGCTGACCCAGCTGTCGCTGTGGTGGTTCGACCGGCTGGCCGGCATCATCCCCAATCACGTCATCTCCGCGACCGACGTGCCGGACGAGTGGGCGGGCCGCGCCATCCGCTGCCAGCGCCTGGAGATGCTCCCGGTGGAGTGCATCGCCCGGGGTTACCTGACCGGGCTCGGCCTGGCCGCCTACCGCGAGACCGGGGCGGTGTCGGGGGTCCCGCTGCCGCCCGGGCTGACCGAGGCCTCGAAGCTGCCGGAACCGGTGTTCACCCCCACCACCAAGGCCGCCGCGGGCCACGACGAGCCGATGACGTTCGACGAGGTGGCCACCCTGCTCGGTCCGCAGACGGCGGCCGAGCTGCGGCGGGTCACCCTGGAGGTATACGAGCGCGGCGCCGCCCTGGCCGCCGAGCGGGGCCTCATCGTGGCCGACACCAAACTGGAGTTCGGCCTGACCTCCGACGGCACCCTGGTGCTGGCCGACGAGGTCCTCACCCCGGACTCTTCCCGCTTCTGGCCGGCCGGGTCCTACTCCCCCGGGCGGCCGCAGCACTCCTTTGACAAGCAGTACCTGCGGGACTGGTCGGCGGCGGCCGGCTGGGACCGCACCCCGCCCGGCCCGGCGATCCCGGCCGACGTCCTGGCGGTGCTCACCGCCCGCTACAACGAGCTGTTCGAGCGGATGACCGGGGAGCCGGGCCCGGCC
>DASWUW010000554.1:0-5024 GCA_036406335.1 Trebonia sp. | reverse complement strand
GGCGCGTTCGCGAACCTCCTGCTCAGGGACGTGCCACCGGTCGGGGTGGCGGCCGCTTCGGGCGGCAACCACGGCGTCGCCGTCGCGTATGCAGCCCACCGGCTGGGCATCCCGGCCAGGATCTTCGTGCCCACCGTGTCCTCGCCGGCCAAGGTCGAGCGCATCCGCCAGCTGGCGGACCTGGTGGTCACCGGGGAGCGGTACGCGGACGCGCTCGCGGCGGCGGAGGAGTGGACCGCGGCGTCCGGCGCGCTGAGCGTGCACGCCTACGACGGACGGGAGACCATCCTCGGGCAGGCGACCCTCGCGCTGGAACTGGACGGCCAGGCCGGGCCGCTGGACACCGTGCTGGTCCCGGTGGGCGGCGGCGGCCTCATCGCCGGGATCGCCTCCTACTTCGCGGGGACCGTCCGAGTTATCGGGGTGGAGCCCGACGGCGCCCCGACCCTCACCCGGGCCCGGGCGGCCGGGACGCCGGTCGACGCCCCGGCCGGGAGCATCGCGGTGGACGCCCTCGCCCCGCGCCGCGTCGGGGAGGTGGTCTTCCCGGTTACCCAGGCCTACGTGCAGGACGTAGTGCTGGTGGACGACGACGCCATCCGCGGCGCGCAGCGCACGCTGTGGCAGACCGCGCGGATCGCGGCCGAGCCGGCCGCCTCGGTCGGCGTCGCGGCCCTGCTGGCCGGCGCGTACCGGCCCGCTCCGGGCGAACGGGTCGCGGTCGTCATCAGCGGCGCCAACCTGACCCCGTCGCAGCTCGACGACTGAGACGGCCGGCAGTCAGGACTGGATGAAGGCCAGCAGGTCGGCGTTGATGGTGGCGGCCCCGGTGGTCGGCAGGCCGTGCGGGAACCCGGCGTAGGTCTTCAGGGTGCCGTTCTGGACCAGCTTGGCCGACAGCGGCCCCGAATCGGCATACGGGACGATCTGGTCGTCGTCGCCGTGCATGACCAGCACCGGCACGGTAATCTGCTTCAGGTCCTCGGTGAAGTCGGTCTGCGAGAACGCCACGATCCCGTCGTAGTGCGCCTTGGCGCCGCCGGCCATGCCCTGGCGCCACCAGTTCTGGATGATCGCCTCCGATGACTTGGCCCCGGGGCGGTTGAACCCGTAGAACGGGCCCGCCCGTCCGGGTGAATCACAGCAGAACTACCGGCGGCTGCGGCGCGGCCCGAACTTGATCCAGGCGACGATGGCGACGACCGCCAGCAGCCACGGGGAGAACAGCAGGTGCGCCGCGAAGCCGAGGACGGCCAGGACGACTAGGGCGGCGAGGGCGGCGAGGGCGAGGACGATGATCCCGGGCATTTCCACGGTCTCCTTCAGACTGAGGTGCTGGCCAGCGCGCGGTCGGCGGTGGCTTGCTTGTGCTTCCAGCCTGCCCTCCGCGGCCGCCGGCGTCGATCCGGATCAGCCCTGGTTCGCACCCTGACCCGCCCCGCGGCAGGCCTCCGGGTCATCCCCGAGCCGGACCGGAAAACCAGGAGACCGCTTCCCGGTTCCTGTGCCAGGCTGCCTGGAGCGCGGGAAAGGACGGGCGGATGGCTGAGGCGGAGACAGCGGTGCCCGCGGCGGTCCGCTCCGCTGCCGCCGGGCGCCCCGTTCGCCTGGTATGGGTGAACGAGGCGGGCGGGCTGACGTTCTCCGCCGGGGAGGGGCCCGGACGGTGCTTTATCAAGTGGGCGCCGCCCGGCAGCGGCCTTGACTTGCCCGGCGAGGCGGTCCGGCTGGCCTGGGCCCGGCAGTTCCACCCGGTCCCGGAACCGCTGGACGGCGGGCAGGACGACGCGGGCTCGTGGCTGGTGACCGCGGCCCAGCCGGGCGACAACGCGGTGAGCGCACGCTGGAAGGCCGAGCCGGCGGCGGCGGTGACCGCGATCGGCGAGGGGCTGCGGGCCCTGCACGAGAACCTGCCCCCGACCGGGTGCCCGTTCTCCTGGAGGGCCGGACTGCGCCTGGACGGTGCCCGGGAGCGGGCGGCCGCCGGCCGGCTGGACCCCGCGGCCTGGCACGCCCGCCACCAGCCGCTCACGGTGGCCGCGGCGCTGGAGCAGGCGGCGGAAATCCCGCCCGTGGACCGGCTCGTAGTGTGCCACGGCGACGCCTGCGCGCCCAACACGCTGCTGTCCGCCGACGGCCGCTGGTCCGCTCACGTCGACCTGGGCCTGCTCGGCACCGCCGACCGCTGGGCCGACCTGGCCGTCGCCACCTGGAGCGTCGGGTGGAATTACGGCCCCGGCTGGGAGGGCCTGCTGCTGTCCGCCTACGGCGTCCGTCCCGACGCCGAACGGTCCCGCTACTACCGCCTGCTGTGGGATCTCAGCTCTTAGCGGCCGGGGCGGGCCAGGCGGTGACGTCGGCCGCGTTCAGCCGCACGGAGCACAGGTCACCCGGTTCGAGGCCGATCACCGCGGTGGTACGGACCCGCAGCTCGGGGGCGGGCTCCCGGCCGGCCGCCAGCCGCACGGTGAGGGTGGTCAGCGTGCCGATGTCGGCCACGTCCTCGACCACCGCCGGGTACAGGGTGACATCGGCGCCGCCGTCCGGGCCGGGCCCGGCGGCGCGGGCGAGAACGGCGACGTGGTCGGGGCGGACCGTCCACAGCACCTCGGTCCCGGCGGGCAGGTCCCCGGTGGTCGCGGCGACCCGCGGCCCGCTGCCGACGGTGAGCTGGCCCGGCCCGGCAACGGTGCCGGCGATGAGGTTGGGGATGCCGAGCAGCCGGGCGACCTGGGGGGACGCCGGACGGCGGAACACCTCGGCCCGCGGGCCCGCCTGCAGCAGCCTGCCGTCGTCGACCACCAGGATCTCGTCGGCCAGCAGCGCCGCCTCCTCCGGGTCGTGCGTCACCAGGACGGTGGACAGCCCCGCCTCCCGCTGCAGGCGGCGCAGTTCGCGGCGCAGCTCCTCCCGCACCGGGGCGTCGAGCGCGCTGAACGGCTCGTCCAGCAGCAGGAGGCGGGGCCGGAAGGCGCACGCGCGGGCCAGCGCGACCCGCTGCCGCTGGCCCCCCGACAGCTGCCCGGGCAGCCGGCCCTCCAGTCCGGCGAGCCGCAGGGTGCGCAGCCACCAGACGGCCAGGGCGGGATCGGCGCCGCCGGCGAACAGCACCTGCTGCCAGACGGTGCGGCCGGGAAACAGGGCCACGCCCTGGGGCACGTAGCCGGCCCGGCGGTCCTCGACCCGGACCGGGGCGACCTCCTCGCCGTTGAACCGGACGCTGCCGGCCTCGGGGCCGAGAAACCCGGCGATCGCCCGCAGGGTCACCGACTTGCCCGCACCGGACGGGCCCAGGATCGCGATCCGGTTGCTGGCCGACTGGTGCGCCACCCGCAGCCGGAACGTGCCCACCGCGACGTCCAGGTCGAACGACACCACGACCGGCTCGACCGGGCCCGGGGGCGCGGGCACGGGGAACACCGGGGAGCGGCGCCGCCGCGGCCCCCGCCGGATCTCGGCGACCAGCAGCACGGCCACCGCGACGCCGAGTGCGAGCGCGGTCGGCGCCTGGGTGTCGGGGATACCGGTGGACGAGAACTGCACGTAGACGTAGACCGGCAGCGTGTACGGGTGGTAAGCCAGCAGCACGGTCGCGCCGTACTCACCGATCGCGCGCATCCAGGTCAGCAGCAGCCCGGCCCGGATCCCGGGGGCGGCGATCCGCAGCGACACCAGCCAGAACCGGCTGGCCGGGCGGCGGCCGAGCGAGGCGGCGAGGTCCTCCAGCGCGGGATCGACTCCCGCGAACGCCGTCCTGGCCGCGATGATCAGAAACGGCCCGGCCACGAACGTCTGGGCCAGGACGACCCCGGCCACGGTGCCGGTGAGCTCGTCGTTGAACAGGTTGCCGAGCCAGGTGTAAGGGCCGACCACGTAGATCAGGAGCAGGCCGCTCATCACCGGCGGCAGCGCCAGGGGCAGCTGGACGACCAGGCCGACCAGCCAGGTGAGCCGTCCCCGGGAGTGCGCCAGCCAGTAGGCCAGCGGGATGCCGAAGAACGCCACGATCGCCGTCGAGATCGTCGCGCTCTCCACCGAGACCCACAGCGCCGACCACAGGCCGGGGGTAGCGAACCCGCGGTCTCCCGGCTGCGACAGGCGGACCAGGAAGGCGGCCACCGGCACGGCCAGGTAGAGCGCGAGCAGCCCGCCCAGGTAACTGAGCGGGCTGCGTGACGCGCGGTATCTCACGTGACGAACTTACCGAGTCCGGCCGGCGGATCCTGCCGGGCCGTCCCCGGCTAGCCGACCGCGGACGAGATGCTCGCCGGGACCCCGCTGCCGGTCGTCTTCGGCGGGCTGATCAGGTCGAACCCGTCCTGCTTGAGCACCGCCTGGCCGGCCGGGCCGAGCAGGTAGGTGACGAACGCCTCGGCGCCGGCCTCGTTCGGCGCGCCCTTGAGGGTAGAGATCGTGTAGGTGGCCTTCTCGGTCGCGCCGGTCAGCGGCACGGTCGGGATCTTGGCCGGGATCGCTTCCGCGGTATAGAAGAAGCCCGCGTCCAGCTGGCCCGACTGCAGCCGGGCGACCAGAGTCTCCTCCGGGAAGACGTCCGCCTTGTCGTTCTCGATCGTGGTCAGCGCCGGCAGGCTCTTAGACTTCGCGGTGGCGCTCAGCGCCTCCGCGACCAGCTTGCCCTTAGGGTCGGTGGCCGGGTCGGTGAAGCCGAGCTTGAGCCCCGGGGTGGTGATCGCCTTGTACCACGGCTCGGACTTGAGCACCGAGGCGAACTTGCTCTTCGGGTTGTAGCCGAGGACCACGTCGGATGAGGCAAAGCTGACGTACCAGGAAACCCAGTCGCCGTTCGCCGAGCCGACCAGCATCTTAGTGGCCTTGGGGCTGGCGCTGACGAACACGTCGCCCTTGTAGACCTTGCCCTTGATGTCGGTCACCAGGGCCGTGGACCCGGCCGACTCACCGGTGACGGAGTAACCGGACGCCGTCTGGAAGGCGGGGCCGACCTGCTTGGTCATCAGGTTCACCAGCGAGCCCGCGTACAGCACGTTGACCGGCCCCGACCCGGT
>DASWUW010000553.1:0-9369 GCA_036406335.1 Trebonia sp. | reverse complement strand
ATTACTCTGCATAGTCGAACGGCTACTGATAGTAGTCAATACCAGGTCCGCGATGTCGATTCGCTCTCGCGGCGCGCTAGCCGCTGTCGGCCGAATAGCTCCTCGAAGCCCGGCCGCGACCTGGGCTAGATGTTCCATTTGTCCATTTCGGTGCATCGGATTCCGCGAGGTGCCGTCCGGCGCCGCGACCCTTCGGCCACCCGGCCGCCGGCGGGCGGCGGACAGGTCCCCGCGACCGCAGCGGGGTGCCGGTCGCGGACACCGTGACAGCCGTCCGGGTATAGGGCACTTTCCAGAGACGCCGTTGTCCGCGGGGCCAGGGGACTCGGTACGCCGCTCGTCTTGGGTACTTGTCGCCCCAACCATACACGCAGCGACGAAGCCGGGACGTAACGCCGCAAAGACCAGTTCAGGGACTTGCCGACCGGTTCGCTCGCGCAGCCGCGCGGGGACCAGACGCTACTCCGTGCTCGAAGTGACGCCTGCGTTTTGGTGTGATTAACTGCCGGTTCTCTTATCATCCAGGTTTGTTCCACGCTTACCTCGCCCAGAAGGACATTTTACCCAACGCAGCGTTCCGATCACAGTGCCGCCGCGATGAATCATCGCAGGTAGGGTTGCCGCGCCGAACACACCTCCGGTTCCTGGGTGACGTCTGATGCCAGTGTGACTGCTGTTGGCCCCGCTCGCTACCTAGATCGCAGGAATGGCACCAACCGGCCGGCGGGCGGGGCTCAGCTCGCGGGGGCGGCGCGGCGCAGGGACATGGCGATCGTGGCCGCGGCGGCCCCCGGGTCGGGGGCCCGGGTAATGGGGCGGCCGATCACCAGCAGGTCGGCGCCCGACTTGAGCGCCTCCTCCGCGGTGGCGATCCTGGCCTGGTCGTCACTGGTGGCGCCGGCCGGACGGATACCGGGGGTGATGAGCAGGATGTCCGGGCCGACCTCGGCGCGGACGGCCGCGACTTCCTGAGGTGAGCAGACGAGTCCGCGCGCGCCCGCCGCGACCGCCAGCACCGCCATCCGCCGCACCGCGTCGCTGACCGAGCCCTCGACGCCGAGCTCGGTCAGGTCCTTGTCGACGATCGAGGTCAGCAGGGTCACCCCGGCGACCAGCGTCTCCGGCGCGGCCTGGACGGCCGCCTTGATCATGTCGGCTCCGCCCGCCGCGTGGACGGTGAGGATCTCGGGGTGCAGCTTGGCCACCGCGCGGGCGGCGCCCGCCACGGTGTTCGGGATGTCGTGCAGCTTGAGGTCGAGAAAAACCCGGACGCCGCTCCCGCCGCGCACCGTCGCCACCACTGCCGGGCCGTAGCGCAGGTAGAGCTCCAGGCCGATCTTGACCGTCGACACGTACGGTGTCACCAGTGTCGCCCAGTGCGCCGCGACCTCGATGTCGGGCGCGTCGAGGGCGACGGCTACCGGCGCCAGCCGCCGGTCCGCCGGGCCTGCCTCCCTCCACGGGCCCAGCACTCCGGTGATACGGGGAACCTGGTCCCCGGGCGTTGTCTGCATGCCGGCCTCCTTCGCCTGTACTTCTCTCGACGCTGCCGGCGACTCCCCCGGCGGGGGCGCCTGTGCTGAAAGGTCCGGGCCCGCCGGCCGCCGGCTCTTGCCGCCGCCGTCAGCAGCCCCGCGACCGGCGTCCCCAGGTCGCGCAGCAGGCCCGCGAGCCCGGCCAGCAGGTCTCCCGAGCCCGGCCAGCTCGCGCAGCTCGGCAGCGGAGCTCTGCGGCGCGCCTGCGGGCCCTCGGCATCCGGCCTGGGCCCGGGCCCGGCGGGCACCGGCGGCTTCCGGGAATACGGCATCGGCCCGGGCGCTGGCTGCTGCTGGCCGCCGGACCCCACCATGACCGCTCCCTGCTAGTACTTCGCTACGCCCAAGTATGACGCTCCGCGGCGTAGGCGGCCGGCTGGTGCGCCCGCCCGACGACGTCGGAGACCCGGTCGACGCCGCGCGCGGCCAGCTCCTCCTCCAGCTCGCGCTGGATCCGGGAGCAGGCCGACGGGTCGTGGAACAGCACGCTGCCGACGGCCACCATGGAGGCGCCCGCGAGCATCAGTTCCAGGGCGTCGCGTCCCGTCCGGACACCGCCGCCGCCGATGACCGGCACATCGGGGAGCGCCTCGCGGACCAGCCAGACACAGCGCACGGCGACCGGCCGGATGGCCGGCCCGGACAGGCCGCCCGCCAGTCCCGCCAGGGCGGGCCGGGCGGTCACCGGGTCGATGGCCATCCCGGGCAGCGTGTTGATCATGGACAGCCCGTCCGCGCCCGCGGCGACGCACGCCCGGGCGACGGCGACGATATCGGTGACCTCAGGCGACAGCTTGGCGAAGACCGGGATGTCGTAGCGGGCGCTTCCCCGCACGGCGGCGACGACGGCGCCCGCCGACTCCGGGTCAAGCGCGAACGGCCGGCCCGCCATGGCGGCGTCCGGGGAGCCCAGGTTTACCTCCAGGGCGGTTACCGCCGCGGCGTCCGACAGCCGGGAGGCGATCTCGCCGTACTCGCGGGCGGTGTGCCCGGCGATGCTCGCGATCGCCCGGGCGCCGCGGGACAGCAGCCAGGGCAGGTCGCGGGCGAGAAACCCGTCGAGCCCGGGCCCCTGCAGGCCCACCGAGGACAGCAGGCCGCTCGGCGTCTCCGCCATCCGGGGCGCGGGATTGCCCGCCCTGGGCTCCAGCGTCACCGACTTGGTGATCACCGCGCCGATCCGGGCCACGTCGGTGAACTGGGCCAGCTCCCGCCCCGTGCCGGCGCAGCCGGAAGCGGTCAGGATCGGCGACGGAAGGTCGAGGTGCCCGATGCGGGTTCGCAGGTCAGCCGGCATGCGAGTGCCCTTCGCGCTGCCCGTCCGCGGCCGGTCCGTTGCCGCCCGGCCGCGGTTTCCAGCCGGGGGCGCCGAGGGCGTCGAACGGGATCGTGCCCACGTCGTCCCAGCGCACCTGGTCGCCGCGGAACACCGGGCCCTCCACGCAGGCGCGGACCATGCGGGTGATCCCGTCCTTGCCGACCGCGGGCAGCACGCAGCCCATGCACAGACCGGTGCCGCAGGTCAGCGCCGGCTCGGATACCAGGGCCTGCACGGGGATGCCGTACCGGCCCGCGAGGGCGCACACCGAGCGCAGCACGCTATTCGGCGCGGACGCGTAGATGACGTCGGTGCGCGCCTGCTGCACCACGGTCGGCAGCAGGTCCGTCACCGTGCCCCGTGACCCCAGGGAGCCGTCCGCGGTGGTGACGACGGCCGAGCGGCCGGTCCGCCGGGCGGTGAGGGCGCCGAACACCCGGTCCGCGCTTTCCGCGCCGAGTAGGTAGTCGGCGTGCGAGCCTCGCTCGCCGAGCCGGGAGGCCAGCGCGAACAGCGGCGCGGCGCCGGGGCCGACGCCGAGCAGCAGGCACGAGGCGGCATCGCGGGGCACCGGGAAGGGGCGGCCGAGCGGCCCCACCACGTCGAGGACGTCTCGGGACCGGCAGTCCGCCAGCCACTGCGCCCCCGGCTCGCGCGGCAGGAAGACGAATTCCACCGTGCCGCCGTGGTCGGGCCGGACGTCGTGGATCGAGAACGAGCGCCGCCCGATCATGCCCGACTGCGGGCCGCCGACCGCGATCGCGATGAACTGGCCGGGCCGGAACCTGGTGGCGATGGCCGGGGCAACCACCGTCATGGCCACGTACGCGTCGACACGGCGCACCGTGAGCACCGTCCCGCGTACCTGAACCGGCGCCGCCCCGCCCTCCCGGTCGTTCCCTGCCATTGCGCCCGCCGCCAGTCCTCAGTCCTGTCCGATGTCCGGATATTTCGCCTGCGCGCTAGCTTCGCAGATCCGTAGCCCAGCAGCCTAGTGATCCAGCGGCCGGCTGATCACCGCAGCCTAACCGTACGGGACCTAACCGCGGATTGCCGCAGCGTGCTCCTGCAGCGAACGCACGCCCAGGTCGCCGCGGATGGTGGCCTCGATGCCCTGCACCGCCGCCGCCAGCCCGGCCACGGTGGTGACGCACGGCACCCCGCGGCGCACCGCCGCGGTGCGGATCTCGTAGCCGTCGAGCCGCACCGCGGCCGAGGCGGCCGACACCGCGCCGAAGGGCGTGTTCACGATCAGGCTCACCTCGCCGTCCAGGATGCGGGTCACCACGGTCGGCTCGCCGTCCGGGGCCGCGCCGTCGCTCTGCTTGCGGACGACCTTGGCCCGCACGCCGTTCCGGCGCAGGACCTCGGCCGTCCCGGAGGTCGCCCAGATCTCGAAGCCGAGGTCGGCCAGCCGCTTGACCGGGAACACCATGGCCCGTTTGTCCCGGTTGGCCACCGACACGAAGACCCGCCCCTTGACCGGGAGCGAGCCGTAGACCGCCTCCTGCGCCTTCGCGAAGGCAGTACCGAACGAGTCGTCGATGCCCATGACCTCGCCGGTAGAGCGCATCTCGGGGCCGAGCACCGTGTCCACGCCGGCCCCGGTGGCGTCCCGGAACCGGCCGAACGGCAGCACCGCCTCCTTCACCGCGACCGGGGAGTCGAGCGGCAGGGTGCCGCCGTCCCCGGTGGCGGGCAGCACGCCGGAGGCGCGCAGCGACGCGACCGAGGCCCCCATCATGACCAGCGCGGCCGCCTTGCCCAGGGGCACCGCGGTGGCTTTGGAGACGAACGGGACGGTCCGCGACGCGCGGGGGTTGGCCTCGAGCACGTAGAGCACGCCCGCCGCGAGCGCGTACTGCACGTTGAGCAGGCCGCGCACGCCCACCCCGTGGGCGATCTTCCTGGTGGCCTCGCGGATGGCGTCGATGTCGGCCCGGCCCAGGGTGATCGGGGGCAGGGCGCAGGCCGAGTCGCCGGAGTGGATGCCGGCCTCCTCGATATGCTCCATTACCCCGCCGAGGTACAGTTCCGCGCCGTCGTACAGGCCGTCCACGTCGATCTCGATGGCGTCGTCGAGGAACCGGTCGATGAGCACCGGGTTGTCCGCCTGCCCGCTGGCCGCCTGGGCCGCGGTCGCGCGGCCGACGTAGCCGCGCAGGGTGGCCTCGTCGTAGACGATCTCCATCCCGCGCCCGCCGAGCACGTAGGACGGCCGGACGAGGACCGGGTAGCCGATCTCCGCGGCGGCGGCCGCGGCCTCGTCCTCGGACAGCGCGATCTTGCCCAGGGGCGCGGCCAGGCCCGCCTGCGCGAGCACCCCGGCGAACATGCCGCGGTCCTCCGCGGCGTCGATCGCGGCGGGCGAGGTGCCGACGATGGGCACTCCCGCGGCTTCCAGCGCGCGGGCCAGCCCGAGCGGCGTCTGCCCGCCGAGCTGCACGATCACCCCGGCGACGGGCCCCGAGCGCTGCTCCGCGTGCACCACCTCGAGCACGTCCTCCAGGGTGAGCGGCTCGAAGTACAGCCGGGAGGAGGTGTCGTAGTCGGTGGAGACGGTCTCCGGGTTGCAGTTGACCATGACGGTCTCGTAGCCCGCCGCGCGCAGGGCGAGCGAGGCGTGCACGCAGGAGTAGTCGAACTCGATGCCCTGGCCGATGCGGTTCGGGCCGCTGCCGAGAATGATCACCTTCTCGGTGTCGCCGCCCGGCACCTCGTCGCCCTCGTCGTAGGTCGAGTAGAGGTACGGGGTCCGGGCCGCGAACTCGGCCGCGCAGGTGTCGACCGCGTGGTAGACCGGGCGGACCCCCAGGGAGTGGCGCAGTTCCCGCACCAGGTCGGCCCCGAGGCCGCGCAGCCCGGCGATGGCGGTGTCCGAGAAACCGGCCGCCTTCGCCTCCGCCAGCAGGGGCTGGTCCAGCTCGGGAGCGGCCGCGATCGCCCGGGACAGCAGCTCGATGTGCTCCAGCTGCTCCACGAACCACGGGTCGACCCCGGTGACCTCGGCCACCGACTCGGCGCTGGCTCCGGCGCGCAGCGCCTGGAGCATGGTGTTCAGCCGGCCGTCGTGCGGGGTGCGGCTGCGGTCGAGCAGCTCCTGCGCGGTGCCGGGGATCTCTCCGGTGAAGACCAACGGGCCGGTCGGGCTCTCCAGGCTGCGCTGTGCCTTCTGCAGGGCCTCGGCGAAGGACCGGCCGATCGCCATGGCCTCGCCGACCGACTTCATGTGGGTGGTGAGCGTGGGGTCGGCGCCGGGGAACTTCTCGAACGCGAACCGCGGGATCTTGACCACCACGTAGTCGAGGGCGGGCTCGAAGGACGCCGGGGTCTGGCCGGTGATGTCGTTGGGGATCTCGTCCAGGGTGTAGCCGATGGCCAGCCGGGTGGCGATCTTGGCGATCGGGAAGCCGGTGGCCTTGGACGCCAGCGCGCTGGACCGGGAAACCCGCGGGTTCATCTCGATGACCACCATGCGGCCGGTCTTGGGGTTGACCGCGAACTGGATATTGCAGCCGCCGGTGTCGACGCCGACGGCGCGGATGATCTGGATCGCGGTGTCCCGCATGGCCTGGTACTCGCGGTCGGTGAGGGTCAGCGCGGGCGCGACCGTCACCGAGTCGCCGGTGTGCACGCCCATCGGGTCGATGTTCTCGATCGAGCAGACGATCACCACGTTGTCGCGGCGGTCGCGCATCAGCTCGAGCTCGAACTCCTTCCAGCCGATGATCGACTCCTCCAGCAGCACCTCGGTGGTGGGACTGGCGTCGAGGCCGCTGCCCGCGATCGCGCGCAGGCCGGCCTCGTCGTAGGCGATGCCGGAGCCGAGGCCGCCGAGGGTGAAAGAGGGGCGGACCACGACCGGGAAGCCGAGACCGCGGGCGTCGTCGTCCCCGGCGCCGGGGACGCCGGCCGGGGCACCGTAGGCGGCCGCGAAGCACTCGTCGAGACTGTGGCAGATGACCGAGCGCGGCACCTCGGCGCCCAGCCCGGTCACGATCCGCTTGAACTTCTCCCGGTCCTCGCAGGCCTCGATCGCGTCGATGTCGGCGCCGATCAGCTCGACGCCGTACTTCTTGAGGGTGCCGTTGGCGTGCAGGGCGACGGCGGCGTTGAGCGCGGTCTGGCCGCCCAGCGTGGGCAGCAGCGCGTCCGGGCGCTCCTTGGCGATCACCTTGGCCAGCACGTCCGGGGTGATCGGCTCGACGTAAGTGGCGTCGGCGAACTCCGGGTCGGTCATGATCGTCGCCGGGTTGGAGTTGACCAGGGACACCCTGATTCCCTCGGCCCGCAGCACGCGGCAGGCCTGGGTCCCCGAGTAGTCGAACTCGCACCCCTGGCCGATGACGATCGGCCCCGAGCCGATGACCAGTACGGACTTCAGGTCGTCACGGCGCGGCATAGGTCACTCCAGTCGTCATCGGGCACTGTCCATGAGGGCGGCGAACTGGTCGAAAAGGTCAGCCGCGTCGTGCGGGCCGGGCGCGGCCTCCGGGTGGTACTGGACGGCGAAGGCGGGCCGGTCGAGCAGCCGGATCCCCTCGACCACGCCGTCGTTCAGGTTCACGTGGGTCACCGCGGCGGCGCCGAACGGGGTGCCGAACGGCTCCCGGGCCCCCGGCGGCACGTGCGCCCACCCGTTCTCTGACTCGCGACCCGGGTCCGCCTCCGGCGGCAGCGCGGCCGCAAAGCCGTGGTTGTGGCTGGTGATGTACACCCGGCCGGTAGCCAGGTCCATGACCGGCTGGTTCACGCCCCGGTGACCGTAACGGAGCTTGTAGGTGTCCAGGCCGGCCGCCCGGGCCAGGATCTGGCTGCCGAAGCAGATACCGAACAGCGGGATCCCGGCGTCGAGGACGCCGCGCACGGCCGCGACCGCGTAGCCCGCCGCGGCCGGGTCGCCGGGCCCGTTGGAGAAGAACACCCCGTCCGGGCTGGCGGCCAGGATGTCCCGGGCGGTGGAGGTGGCCGGGAGCACGCGCACCTCCATTCCCCGGTCGGCCAGGTGGCGCGGGGTGGCGGCCTTGATCCCGAGGTCCACCGCCGCGACCCGGTACCTGGTTCTGGTGCCGGACGGCGGGGCGACCGTGTACGGATGGGGCGTGGTGACGATCCGGGCCAGGTCTGCCCCGGTCATGCCGGGGCTGGCCAGCACGCGCTCGAGCAGCCGCCGGGGGTCGTCCTCGACGGTGGACACGGCCGCGCGCATCGCGCCGTGCTCGCGCAGCCGCATGGTCAGCGCGCGGGTGCCCGGTACCGAGATGCCGGTGATGCCCTGGGCCTTCAGCTCCGCCTGGAGGGAGCGCTGGGCCCGCCAGCTGGAGGCGATCCGGGACGGCTCGCGGACCACGTAGCCGCTGACCCAGATCCGGTGGCTCTCCTGGTCCTCGTCGTTGATGCCGGTGTTGCCGACGTGGGGGGCGGTCATGGCCACGATCTGCCCGCAGTAGGACGGATCGGTCAGCGTCTCCTGGTAGCCGGTCATGCCGGTGTTGAACACCATCTCGCCGAAGGACTCGCCGGCGGCGCCGAACCCCTGGCCGCGCAGCGTCGTGCCGTCCTCGAGGACCAGCAGCGCGTCCGGTTCGCGGGAACTCATCGGGTTACCTTTCCGTCGAGGACCGTCGCGGTGCCGCGCAGGAACGTCGCGACTACCGCGCCGGGCAGCGGCATGCCCGCGAACGGGCTGTTGCGGCTCTTGGAGGCGTGCAGCGCCGGGTCGACCGCCGTCTCCCCCGCCGGGTCGTACAGGGTCAGGTTGCCGGGGGCGCCGGCCGCCAGCGGCTGGCCGTGCCCGGTGACCCGGCCGATGGCCGCCGGACGGGCGGACATCCGGTCCGCGACCCCGGCCCAGTCGAGCAGGCCGGTGTCGACCATGGCCCGCTGGACGACCCGCAGCGCGGTCTCCAGGCCGGTCATGCCGTTGGCCGCGGCCGCCCACTCGGCTTCCTTGGCCTCCACCGGGTGCGGGGCGTGGTCGGTGGCCACGCAGTCGATGGTGCCGTCAGCCAGGCCGCGGCGCAGCGCTTCCACGTCCGCGCGGGTCCGCAGCGGCGGGTTGACCTTGAAGACGGTGTCGTAGTCGGCGGCCAGGTCGTCGGTGAGCAGCAGGTGGTGCGGAGTGACCTCGGCGGTGACCTGAACTCCCCGGCTCTTGGCCCAGCGGATGATCTCCACGCTTCCCGCGGTGGAGACGTGGCAGACGTGCAGCGCCGCGCTGACGTGCGCGGCGAGCAGGCAGTCACGCGCGATGATCGCCTCCTCGGCGGCGGCCGGCCAGCCGGCCAGGCCGAGCCTGGAGGCGACCTCGCCCTCGTTCAGCTGCGCGCCCTCGGTCAGCCGGGGCTCCTGGGCGTGCTGGGCGATCACCCCGTCGAAGGCCTTCACGTACTCCAGCGCGCGCCGCATCAGCAGCGGGTCGGCCACGCAGGAGCCGTCGTCGGAGAAGACACGGACCCGGGCGGCGGAGTCGGCCATGGCGCCGAGCTCGGCCAGCTGCCGGCCGTTCAGCCCCAC
>DASWUW010000552.1:0-3438 GCA_036406335.1 Trebonia sp. | reverse complement strand
GGGGGGCCGGGGCCTGCTGCGGCGCCGCGCCGGCGCCCGGGCCGGACGTGACGCCGGGGAGCGAACCGCCAAACGCGAGCTGGGCGCCCGCGCCGACCTCCTCCACGATCGGGTTCTCCTGCACCTCGAACTGCAGGTTGAACAGGTTCCCGACCGACTCCTCGCGGATGCCGTCCATCATCGCGTTGAACATGTCGAAGCCTTCTCGCTGGTACTCGACCAGCGGGTCGCGCTGCGCCATGGCCCGCAGGCCGATGCCCTCGCGAAGGTAGTCCATCTCGTACAGGTGCTCGCGCCACTTGCGGTCGAGGACCGAGAGGACGACGCGCCGCTCGATCTCGCGCATCAGGTCCGGGGTGAGCTCGGTCTCGCGGCGGTCGTAGGCCTCCTGCGCGTCCTGCTGCACCATTTCAATGAGCAGGTCGGCGGTCAGCCCGGCCGCGTCGCCGCCCGCTTCCTCGATCACCGTCTCGGGCTTGAGCGTGATCGGGAAGAGCTGCTTGAACGCCTTCCACAGCTTGTCCAGGTCCCACTCTTCCGCGTAGCCCTCGGCGGTCGCGGCGGTCACGTAGGAGGCGGTCACCTCGTCGATCATGGACCGGATCTGCTCGTGCAGGTCTGCGCCCTCGAGCACCTGGCGGCGCTCGCCGTAGATGACCGTGCGCTGCCGGTTGAGCACGTCGTCGTACTTGAGGACGTCCTTGCGGATCTCGAAGTTCTGCGACTCCACCTGGGTCTGCGCGGACCGGATGGACCGGGAGACGACCGAGTTTTCCACCGGGACGTCGGCCGGGATGTGCAGCCGGTCCATGATGGCCCCGACCCGCTCGGAGTTGAACATCCGCATCAGGTCGTCCTCGAGCGACAGGTAGAACCGGGACAGGCCCGGGTCGCCCTGCCGGCCCGACCGGCCGCGGAGCTGGTTGTCGATGCGCCGCGACTCGTGCCGCTCGGTGCCGAGCACGTAGAGACCGCCGGCCTCGGTGACCTGATCGTGCTCGGCCGCCACGGCTGCCTTGGACTTGGCTACCGCCTCCGGCCAGGCGGCCTCGTAGTCCTCCGGGGTGTCCACCGGCGACAGGCCCCGCTGGTGCAGTTCCAGGTCGGCGATGAACTCCGGGCTGCCGCCGAGCATGATGTCGGTGCCGCGGCCCGCCATGTTGGTGGCCACCGTCACCGCGCCCAGCCGCCCGGACTGGGCGACGATCATCGCCTCCTGCTCGTGGTACTTGGCGTTCAGCACGTGGTGCTGGATACCGCGCCGCTTGAGCATCACCGACAGCAGCTCGGACTTCTCCACGCTGGTGGTGCCCACCAGGACCGGCTGCCCGGCCTGGTGCCGCTCCACGATGTCCTCGACCACCGAGTCAAACTTGGCCTGCGCGGTCTGGTAGATCACGTCGGTCTCGTCCAGGCGGACCATCGGCCGGTTGGTCGGGATCGGGACCACGCCGAGCTTGTAGATCTGCATGAACTCGTTGGCCTCGGTCATCGCCGTGCCGGTCATGCCGCCGAGCTTGTCGTAGAGGCGGAAGTAGTTCTGCAGCGTGATCGTCGCGAACGTCTGGTTCTCGTCCTTGATCTCCACGCTTTCCTTGGCCTCGATGGCCTGGTGCATGCCCTCGTTGTAGCGGCGGCCGTTCAGGATGCGGCCGGTGAACTCGTCCACGATCAGGACCTCGCCGTTCATCACGACGTAGTCCTTGTCCTTCTTGAACAGCTCCTTGGCCTTGAGCGAGTTGTTCAGGAAGGACACCAGCGGCGTGTTGACCGGGTCGTACAGGTTGTCGATGCCGAGCCAGTCCTCGACCTTCTCGACCCCGGACTCGGTGATGCCGACGGTCCGCTTCTTCTCGTCGACCTCGTAGTCGCCCTCGCCGTCCTCGCCCCGGCGCAGCCGGGGGGCGACCTTGGCGAACTCGGTGTACCAGCGGGAGTTCTGCTCGGCCGGGCCGGAGATGATCAGCGGGGTCCGCGCCTCGTCGACCAGGATGGAGTCCACCTCGTCGACGACGGCGAAGTTGTGGCCGCGCTGCACGCACTCCTCCAGCGACCAGGCCATGTTGTCGCGCAGGTAGTCAAAGCCGAACTCGTTGTTCGTCCCGTAGGTGACGTCGGCGGCGTAGGCCTTCTGCCGCTCAGCCGGGGTCATGTCGGCCAGGATCGCCCCGACCTGCAGGCCGAGGAAGTGGTGGACCCGGCCCATCCACTCGGAGTCGCGCTTGGCCAGGTAGTCGTTGGTCGTGACGACGTGCACGCCCTGGCCGCTCAGCGCGTTCAGGTAGGCGGGGAACACGCCGGTAAGCGTCTTGCCCTCGCCGGTGCGCATCTCGGCGATGTTGCCCAGGTGGAGGGCGGCGCCGCCCATCAGCTGCACGTCGAAGGCGCGCTGGCCGAGCGTGCGCCGCGCTGCCTCGCGGACCGCGGCGAACGCCTCGGGGAGGATGTCGTCGAGCGTCTCGCCGTCGGCCAGCCGCTGCTTGAACTCATCCGTCATCGCGCGCAGCTCTTCGTCGCTCATCGCGACGAAGTCGTCCTCAATGGAGTTGACCTGCTCGCTGATCCGCTTGAGTTGACGCAGGATTTTGCCTTCGCCAGCGCGAAGGATGCTGTCTAGGATCGAAGGCACTTCTCGTCGAGCTCCTTGCGGCGGTACACATCGGACGGATATTTGACGGGCACGTAGCTGGCGGACGGCGCTGGATCGGCCGGCCGCGGGTTGAACACGCTTCGCCTGCCATGGTAGGCGAGATGGGGGTCCGCTACCGAGTCCGCGACCCGGTTGCGGTATTTTCATGACTACCTCAGCATAGGCAGAGGGCCGGGGTTGGAGGAGGAGTCGTGTCCGAGCAGCAGATCACCGAGCACGTGACGGAAGAGAGCCCGCTCACGCTCCTGCCTGGCGCCCCGCACACGGGCGGCCACAACTCGGGCAGGCCGATCTCCTGGGTCGGGACCTCGATCACCGTCGTCGGGTTCATCATCGGCGGAGTCGCGTTCTTCCCCCGGCCGGAGTGGATTCTGTTCTGGGTCGGCGCGGGCATCGCGATCGTGGGCTGCTTCATCCTGCTGTTCTCCAAGGCCTTCAGCACTGACTGGTATTAGAACGTCCGGCGCGCCCGCAGGGTTGCCGGGCGCCGCTATCCGCGGAAATGTCGGTCCGGCCGGATAGGGTCATGGGCGTGGGAGAGCAGGCCGCGCTCGTTCGGGATGATGACGGAGAAGCCGCTGCTGCCGGTGCCGAAGCGGGCACCGCGGGCGGCAGCCCTGAGCTGAGTGCCGGCGAGGTGCGGCGGCTCACGCTCTACGCGCAGGGATTCATCGGGGCCGGCGCGAAGCGCGGCGGCGTCGCCGGGGTGCTGCGGCGGGTCGGCGCCGTGCAGCTGGACACCATCTCCGTGCTCGCGCGGTCGCACGAGCTGGTCGCCTACGCCCGGC
>DASWUW010000551.1:0-7993 GCA_036406335.1 Trebonia sp. | reverse complement strand
GCCGAGCTGCTTGGCGTGAGCAGAACGACCGACCCCGCAGACGAGGGCATCGGCGTGCTGTCCGGCATTACCCTCGACTCCCGCGCGGTGCAGCCTGGCGACCTGTACGCCGCGCTGCCCGGCGCCCGCACCCACGGCGCGGTCTACAGCGACCAGGCGGTGGCCGCGGGGGCGGTGGCGATCCTCACCGACCCCGACGGCCGGGACCGCGCGGCCCGCACCGGCGTGCCGGTCTTCGTCGTGTCGAGCCCGCGGGACCGCCTCGGCGACGTGTCCTGCTGGATCTACGGCGACCCGTCGCGCCGGATGACCGTCATCGGCGTGACCGGGACGAGCGGCAAGTCCACCACCAGCTACCTGTGCGAGGCGGGGCTGCGGGCCGCCGGCCACACCGCCGGCCTGGTCGGCGGGGTGGAGATCAGGATCGGCGCCGACGCCGTGCGGGCCGCGCTGACCACTCCGGAGGCGCCCGACCTGCAGGCGCTGCTGGCGGTCATGGCCGAGCGCGGGGTGACGGCGGCCGCGATGGAGGTCTCCAGCCACTCCCTCGCGCTGGGCCGGGTCGCGGGCACCCGGTTCGGCGTCGCCGTCTTCACCAACCTGACCCAGGACCACCTGGACTTCCACTCCGGCTTCGAGGACTACTTCCGGGCCAAGGCGAAGCTGTTCACCCCGGCGTACTCGGCGGTCGGCGTGGTGAACGTGGCCGACCGGTACGGGCGGCGCCTGGTCGCCGAGGCATCGGTGCCGGTGGTCACGTTCTGCGCGGACGAGGCCTCGGGCGCGTACCCGCAGGCCGAGTGGCGCGCGGCCAACGTGCGCTGCGGCGCGGACGGGTCCACCTTCCGGGTCATCGGCCCGGGCGGCGTCGAGGCGGACGCCTCGGTTGCCCTGCCCGGGGCGTTCAACGTCGCCAACGCCCTGGGCGCGATCGTGGCGCTGGTCGAGGCGGGGGTCGACCTGGCCGACGCGGTAGCCGGCGTGGCCTCCTGCCCCGGCGTCCCCGGCCGCCTGCAGCGCGTGCCCGCCGCCGCCGGCCAGCCCGACGCCTTTGTCGACTACGCGCACAAGCCGGGCGCGGTCGAGGCGGTGCTCAGCGCGCTCCGGCCGGTCACCAGCGGTGAGCTCATCGTGGTGCTCGGCTGCGGCGGCGACCGGGACCGGGGCAAGCGCCCGCTGATGGGCGCGACCGCCGTCCGGCTGGCCGACGCCGCCATCTTCACCAGCGACAACCCGCGTTCCGAGGATCCCCTGGGGATCCTTTCGGAGATGCTGCAGGGCGTGCTCGGGGTGCCGCGGGGGGAGCGGGGGCGGCTGATCATCGAACCCGACCGGGCCGCGGCCATCGAGCTCGCCGCCGCCCTGGCCGGAAAGGGAGACGTGCTGCTGGTGGCGGGCAAGGGACACGAGACCGGGCAGTACGTCGGCGGCGCGGTGCTGCCGTTCGACGACGCGGTGGTCACCGCCGCGGCCCTGGCCCGCCAGGCCAGCCCGGGCGGCCGGTCATGATCCCGCTCTCCGCGGCCGAGGTCGCGCAGCTGGCCGGGGGCACGCTCACCGGCGGCGCGAGCGCGGCCGGGGCCGGCCCGGCCGTGACCGGCCCGGTGGTGATCGACTCGCGTCAGGCGGGACCGGGGACGCTGTTCGCCGCGCTGCCCGGCGAGCACGCCGACGGGCACGACTACGCCGCCGCCGCGGTGGCGGGCGGCGCTGCCGCCGTACTCGCCGCGCGGCCGCTTCCCGGAGCCGGCGTGCCGGTGATCGTCGTCCCCGACGTCACCCTCGCGCTCGGCCAGCTGGCCCGGGCCGTCCTCAGCCGGCTGCCTGCTGTCGCTGTCGTCGGCATCACCGGGTCATCCGGCAAGACCTCCACCAAGGACCTGACCGCCCAGGTCATCGAGCACCTCGGCCCGACCGTCGCACCCGCGGGCTCGCTCAACAACGAGCTCGGCCTGCCGCTGACGGTGCTGCGGGCCGACGCGGCGACCCGGTACCTCGTCCTTGAGATGTCTGCCCGCGGCATCGGGCACATCGCCTACCTCGCCGGCATCGCCCCGCCGCGGATCGGCGCGGTGCTGAACGTCGGCCGCGCGCACGCAGGCGAGTTCGGCTCGCTCGACGCGGTCGCCAAGGCCAAGGGCGAGCTGGTGGAAGCCCTGCCCGCCGGGACCGCGGGCGGCGTGGCGATCCTCAACGCCGACGACGACAACGTGGCGGCGATGGCCGCCCGCACCCGGGCCCGCGTGGTCACCACCAGCGTGCAGCCCGGCCGGGCGGCCGACGTGCGGGCGGCCGGGATCACCCTCGACGACCTCGGCCGGGCCTCGTTCACGCTGCACCTCGGCGGGGCCAGCGCACCGGTCCGGCTGGCTTTGCACGGCCGCCACCACGTCGCTAACGCGCTCGCCGCCGCGGCGGCGGCCGCCGAGCTCGGCCTGGGCGTCCCGGCGATCGCGGACGCGCTGAGCGCCGCGACCGCGCGCAGCGGCAAGCGGATGGAGCTCACCCGGCGCCGCGACGGGGTGCTCGTGGTGAACGACGCCTACAACGCCAACCCCGATTCGACCCGGGCCGCCATCGACGCCCTGGCCCACCTCACCGGCAACGGCAGGCGCGGGATCGCCGTCCTCGGCTACATGGCCGAGCTCGGAGACATCGCGGCCGAGAGCCACGCCGAGGCGGGCAGGCTGGCCGCGCAGGCCGGCGCGGCGGTCATCGTCGCCGTCGGCGACGGCGCCGCCCCGGTGCTCGACGGGGCGCGCGCTACCCCCGGCTGGCACGGGGAGGCGGTCAGCGCGGCCGACCCGGAGGCCGCCGTGGCCGCGCTGCGGAACCGGCTCCGCCCGGGAGACGTCGTACTAGTAAAGGCATCGAAGGCGGCCGGCCTGGGGCAAGTGGCGGACGGCCTGCTCGCGGAGGTTGACCAGTGAAGACGATCCTGCTCTCGGGCGCGATCTCGATGATCGTCGCACTGCTCGGCACCCGGCCTACGATCACCGTGCTGCGCAAGCGCAAGCTGGGCCAGCAGATCAGGACCGACGGCGTGCAGGCCCACCTGGGCAAGAGCGGCACGCCGACCATGGGCGGCATCGTCATCATCATCGCCTCGCTGGTCGGCTATGCCGCCGGGCACCTGCTTACCGGCGACCCGATGACCGCCTCCGGGGTGCTGGTGCTGTTCCTGATGACCGGGCTCGGCTTCGTCGGCTTCCTGGATGACTTCATCAAGCTGTTCATGCGGCGCAGCCTGGGCCTGCGCAGCGGGGCCAAGCTGCTCGGCCAGGCGACGGTCGGGGTGATCTTCGCCGTACTGGCGATCCACTTCCCGGACGGCTACGACCTCACCCCGGCGTCGGAGCACCTTTCGTTCCTGGCCGACTTCGGCGTTTCTATCGGCGTGGTGCTGTTCGTGGTCTGGGTACTGATCATGGTCACCGCCACCTCCAACGCGGTGAACCTGACCGACGGTCTCGACGGCCTCGCGACCGGCGCGGCCATCATGGTCCTGGTCGCCTACGTGATCATCGGGAACTGGCAGCTGCGCAACGACTGCACCACGGCCCTGGCGCAGAACTGCTACACCGTCCGCGACCCGCTGGACGCGGCGGTGGTCGCCTCGGTGGTGCTGGGCGCCTGCTTCGGCTTCCTGTGGTGGAACGCGCCGCCGGCCAAGATCTTCATGGGCGACACCGGCTCCCTCGCCCTCGGCGGCGCACTGGCCGGGCTGGCCATCGTCACCCGGACCGACCTGCTGCTGCTGATCCTGTGCGGCCTGTTCGTGATCGTCACCCTGTCGGTGGTCATCCAGGTGAGCGTGTTCAAGGTGACCAAGTTCAAAACCGGAAAGCCGTACCGGGTGTTCCGGATGACACCGCTGCACCATCACTTCGAGCTGGCCGGCTGGGCGGAAACGACGATCGTGGTTCGTTTCTGGCTCATCGCCGGCATGTTCGTCGCCCTGGGCCTGGGCATCTTCTACGTGGGCTGGTTCCCCAAGTAACCCGGCCCGCGGGCGCGGTCAGCCGCGGGCTTCACGAGTGGTCGCGGGCGCGGTCAGCCGCGGGCTTCAAGTGCGGCCGACAGGTCGGCCAGCAGGTCGCTCACGGGCTCGATGCCGCAGGACAGGCGGATCAGGGCGGGCGGCGCGGTCTCGGCGGGCCAGCGGGCCCGGCGTTCCCAGGAGGACTCGACACCGCCGAAGCTGGTGGCGGGAACGATCAGCTCCGCCGCGGCGACGACCGCGTCCGCGTCGGCGGCCGACCCGGCCAGCTCGAACGACAGCAGCGGGCCGAAGCCGCGGGGCATCTGCGCCGCGGCGGCCGCCGACGGCGTCAGCCCCGGGTAGTGCACGACGCTGACGCGCGGGTGCGCGGCCAGGAACTCCGCCACCGCCAGGGCGGTCGACGAGGCGCGCTCGATCCGCAGCGGGAGGGTCTTCAGCCCGCGCAGCACGAGCCAGCTCTCGAATGGCCCGGGGATCGCGCCGGCGTCGGCCCGCCAGGAGCGGACCGCCTCGGCCAGGGCCGGGTCCCGGGTCACGACCGCGCCGCCGAGCACGTCCGAGTGCCCGGACAGGGCTTTGGTGAGCGAGTACACCGAGGCCGCGGCGCCAAAATCCAGCGGCTGCTGCAGCAGCCCCGTCGCCACCGTGTTGTCCACCACCAGCGGCGCGCCGGCGAGGCGGGCAAGCGCGGCGAGCGCGGCCAGGTCGGCCACCCGCAGCAGCGGGTTGGTCGGGGTCTCGGCCCAGAGCACGGCGGGCCCCGCTCGCAGCGCCGCGCCTACCGCGTCCAGGTCGAGCAGGTCGGCGGGCACGGCCGCGGCCCCGTGCGGGCGGAGCCGGGCCGCCAGTGCCCGCGTGTTGTAGTAGCCGTCGGACGGCAGCACGATGGCCTCGCGCCCGGGCGCGAGAGCCAGCATCAGCGCCATAGACGCCGCCTGCCCCGAGGCGAAGATCACCGCGCTGGCTCCCGGGCCCTCCATCGCCGCGAGGGCGGCCTCCACCTCGGTCCACCCCGGGTTCCCGTTGCGTCCGTACCCGGGCCCGGCGCCCGGCTCTCCTTGCGACACGTACACGCTGGTCGGCATGAGCGGCGGGCCGAGCGGCGCCCCTGCCGTCCGTTCGCTTCCCCCGTGCACCAGCCGCGACTCCACGGAAAATTCCATGCCGCCATTCTCCCGAACGAGCACCGCCGTCTCCCGCGGCACCCCCGTGAGCGCGGCACCCCCGTGAGCGCCGACCCCGGTGAGCCCGGTACCCCGTGAGCCCGGTACCCCCCGTGAGCGCGGCATCCCGGAAGCGCGGCACCGGGCAAGAAACCGGCGACACGCGGGCGGATGTTCCGGGTATGGGAGAGTCCAGCGCCGAAACTAGAGGGCATGTATGCCCCGGTGGGAAGCAGCCCGGTTCCGGACGCGCCCGCAGCGCAGGACGAGGAAGCGCCGGCGGTAAGGCTCGGCGCCCGGCTGGCCCGGGCCAGCGGCCTGGCCGGGGTCGGCGTGCGGATGCGGTCGGCCCGCTCGCTGCTCGACCGGCCCCTCACGTCCTATTACCTGATCGCCGGGATCACCACCCTGCTGCTCTGCCTTGGCCTGGTGATGGTGCTGTCGACCGCGTCCTACGTGGACCTGTCGAGGGGCAAGTCGCCCTACCACGACTTCGAGGTGCAGCTCATCGGCATCGTGGTGGGCGTCCCGATCCTGTGGGGGGCGGCCCGCTCGTCACCCCGGCTGTTCCGGGCCGCGGCTTACCCGCTGCTGGCGGTAGCCGTCCTCGGGCTCTGCCTGACGCTGATCCCCGGCGTGGGCACGTCGGTGAACAGCGCGACCCGGTGGATCACGGTCGGGCCGCTGACCGTGCAGCCCTCGGAGCTGGCCAAGGTCGCGCTGGCGGTCTGGGGCGCCGACCTGCTGGCCCGCAAGGAGAAACTGGGCCTGCTGGCCGACTGGCGCCACATGCTCGTCCCGCTGCTGCCCGGTGCCGGGGTGCTCGCCCTGCTGGTGATGGCGGGTGACGACCTGGGCACGACCTTCATCCTGATCACCGTGCTGCTGGCGCTGCTGTGGATCGGCGGCATCCCCGGCCGGGTGTTCAGCGTCATGCTGATCCTGATGGTGCTGATCCTGGTGCTGCTGGTGGTAACCAAGGGCTACCGGGCGGAGCGGCTGACGCACTTCTGGTCCCCGTCCGACAGCAACGCCACCGGCGTCAACCAGCAGCTGATCCAGGGCAAGTACGCACTCGGCTCCGGCGGCGTGTTCGGCGTCGGCCTGGGCGCCAGCCGGGAGAAGTGGGGCTGGCTGCCCGAGTCCACCAGCGACATGATCTTCGCGGTCATCGGCGAGGAACTCGGCATGGTCGGCACGCTCTGCGTGACCGCGCTGTACGGCGGGCTGGCCTACGCGGGCCTGCGGGTGGCCCGGCGCGTCCCGGACACGTTCAGCCGGCTGCTGGCCGCCGCGATCACCGCCTGGATCGTGATGCAGGCGGCGGTCAACATCGGCGGGGTGATCGGCGTGTGGCCGATTACCGGCGTGCCGCTGCCGCTGGTCTCTCAGGGACTGTCTTCGGTGCTGGTAACCATGGTCGCGCTCGGTATGCTCATGTCGTTCGCGCGCCGGGAGCCGGGAGCGGAGCAGGCTTTGGCCGCGCGTGGCCGCTTCCCGGCGGGCCGCACTCTAAGCTGGCTACGCCAGGAACGCGGCCCGGCACCCCGAGTGCGGCGGCGAGAACAGAGAACCTAGGGCACGGGAGCCGGCGGGCGGGGAGCGCGCCGGGCTCGTACCAGACGAGCGGCAGTGCGGGATAAGGAGCGCGGGCGATGAGAGTGGTGCTAGCTGGCGGGGGATCGGCCGGTCATATCGAGCCTGCTCTCGCGCTCGCCGACGCCCTGCGGGAGGCGGACGGCAGCATCCAGGTGACCTGCCTCGGCACCGAGCGGGGACTGGAGACCAGGCTGGTGCCGCTGCGCGGCTACGAGCTGGCGCTGATCCCGGCGGTGCCGTTGCCCCGCTCGGTCACGCCTGCGCTGCTCGCCGTGCCCGGCCGGCTGGCCGGCGCGATCCACGCCGCCGGCAAGATCCTGGACCAGGTCCAGGCGGACGTCCTGGTCGGCTTTGGCGGCTACGTGGCCACGCCCGCGTACCTGGCCGCCAAGCGGCACAACGTCCCGATCGTGGTGCACGAGGCCAACCCGTCACCCGGGATCGCGAACCGGCTCGGCGCCCGCCTGACCCCGTACGTCTTCACCGGGCAGCCCGGCACCAGGCTGCGCCACGCCAAGTACCTGGGGATGCCGATCCGGCGGCAGATCGCCGACCTGGACCGGTTCGCGCTCGGCGACGAGGCCCGGGCGCACTTCGGGCTCCGCCCCGACCTGCCGGTGCTGCTCGTTTTCGGCGGCTCGCAGGGCGCCCGGTCGCTCAACCGCGCGCTGGCCGGCGCGGTCGGCGCGATCACCGGCGCCGGGGTGCAGATCCTGCACGTCACCGGGCCCAAGAACCAGGCCGAGAGCTACGTCCCGGACGGAGCGCTGTCCCCGGAAACCGGCACCACCCATGCGGGCGCGGTTCCGTACGTGGCGGTGCCGTACGTGGACCGGATGGACCTGGCCTACGCCGCCGCGGACTTCGCGCTGTGCCGCGCCGGGGCGAACACGTGCGCCGAGCTGACCGCCGTCGGGCTGCCTGCCGCCTACGTCCCGCTGCCCATCGGCAACGGCGAGCAGCGCCTCAACGCACAGCCGATCGTGCAGCGCGGCGGCGGCCTGCTGGTCGACGACGCGGAGTTGTCGGCCGACTGGATCAAGCTGTCGCTGCTGCCCGTGCTGACCAACATCGACCAGGTAGCCGCGATGTCGGAGGCGGCGGCCGCGCTGGGCCGCCGGGACGCGGACCGCTGGCTGGCCAACGCGGTTATCGATATCGTGGCGGCCGAGGCGACCGGGACCCGGCCCGCCCCGGCCAGCGCACCGCGCCCGGCCGGCCCCGGTAC
>DASWUW010000550.1:0-6189 GCA_036406335.1 Trebonia sp. | reverse complement strand
CGCCGATGCCGGACTGCGCGCCGAGCAGCGCGTGGTCAAACTCGTAGGTGGTCCGCATGTAGTAGTCCAGGCCGCGGACCAGGCGCGGGGCGTCCTGAAAGGGAATATCGAGACTGGTCAGCAGCGCGCGGACGGTGTCGTGGTGGCTCTTGCAGTCCCCGCACAGGTAGTCGACGATGTACGGCGCGGCCGCCGTCTGGGCGCGGACCTCCGGGCGCTTGTCGTCCAGCACCCGCAGCGGGTTGATCTCGATCCGCTTCCGGGTTTCCTCGTCCAGGTCGAGCTTGCGCAGGAAGTCCTGCAGCGCGGCGCGGTAGGCGGGGCGGCAGTTCTTGTCCCCCAGCGTGTTCAGCAGCAGCGTGAACTGAGTCAGGCCAAGCGACTGGTAGGCGTCGTAGGCGACGGCGATCGTCTCGGCGTCGACCGCCGGGTCCTCGGTACCGATCGCCTCCAGGTCGAACTGGTAGAACTGCCGGTACCGGCCGGACTGCGGCCTCTCGTAGCGGAAGGCCGCCCCGGAGGTGCAGACCTTCACCGGGAGCGCGCCCCGGTGCAGGTTGTGCTCCAGGACGGCGCGCAGCACGCCGGCGGTGAACTCCGGGCGGAGCGTGATCTCGCGGCCGCCGCGGTCGGTAAAGGAGTACATCTCCTTGCTGACCACGTCGGACGACTCGCCCACACCGCGGACGAACAGGTGGGTGTCCTCGAACACCGCCGTCTCGACGCTGGCGTAGCAGGCGCGCCGGGCACAGTCCGCGAACGCCGCGCGCGCCTCGTCGAAGAGCGCACTGCGCGGCGGAACGTATTCGGAGACCCCCTTCGGGGCCTGGAAGCTCATGATGGTTACAGCCCTTTCTGGGCCGGGGCAATTCCGGTCAGGAACGGATTGGTGCGGCGCTCGTCGCCGATCGTGGTCGTCGGACCGTGACCGGGAAGCACGACAGTCTCGTCGGGCAGGGTAAGCGTGCGGGAGAGACTCCTCAGTATGGCCGCGTGGTCACCGCCGGGCAGGTCGGTGCGGCCGATCGAGCCCGCGAAGAGCAGGTCGCCGGTGAACAGCGCGTCCAGTTCGCTCAGCCCGCCCTGACCGTCCGCGGTACTGCGGAAGGTCACCGAGCCCTTGGTATGGCCGGGGGTATGGCCGATGGCGAAATCCAGCCCGGCCAGGGTAACGACCGCACCGTCGGACAGCGCCCGGACGTCGTCCGGCTCGCTGAAGGTCATCCCGCCGAGGAACTGCTGCTGGACCAGCAGGTCGATCCCCTTACCGGGATCGGACAGCATTTCGCGGTCGTCGGTGTGAATATAGGCGGGAATGCCCCGGGCGCCGCAGACCGGTGCGACCGACCACATGTGATCGATGTGACCGTGGGTGAGCAGCACCGCGATAGGCTTCAGCCGGTAGCGCTCGATCAGCTCCTCGATTCCCGGCTGGGCGTCCTGGCCTGGGTCGATGATCACGCACGGTTCGCCGGGCGCCGACGCCACCAGGTAGCAGTTGGCGGCGAAGGCGCCCGCGGGAAAGCCAGTCACTAGCACGATGACAGGCTACCGACTGGGCCCGCGGTGCCGCGAACTGATAACCGGGCATTGCGATATCTCACAGCAGAAGCGGGCGGCGCGGCCCGGCGGGCAACCGCACGATGCGATAACGACAGTTCCACAACCGCACGATCGGCAGGTACTATGCGCGAACGATCGTGCGCTAACCGCGTCAACCAGGCGTTAGCGGGCTATTCGCTATATATAGGAGGCGGCACCCTTGGCGGGGAGCAGAGAGCGGGAGCGACGGCGCGCCCGCGACCGGTACGAGCGGCAGCGGGAAATCCGGCTGGCCCGGCGGCACAAGCTCCGCCAGCGGTTTGGCATCGGCCTGGCCGTGGTGTGCGTGCTCGGCCTGATCGGCGGCCTGACCGCTGCGCTGGCCGGCGGGAGCACCCCGGCGGCGGTCAAGAAGAAGGCCACCGCGTCCGCCTCCCCTTCGGCGTCCGCCTCCGCCTCGGCCACCACGTCGGCCGCCGCGGCGGCCGAGCCCGCGACTCACTGCACCTACACCACGAGCGGGGTAGCCGCGGCGGTGAAAAAGGTAGCGGTACCGCCGGCCACGCCTAATTACAAGGCGGCCTATACGGCGACGATCAATACAAACCTGGGCCCGGTCAATATCGACCTGCTTAACTCCAAGGCCACTTGCACCGTCAACTCCTTCGTGCACCTGGCCACTGCGGGCTACTTCAATGCCAGCCAGTGCCACCGCATCGTCAACAGCGGCGGGCTCTACGTCCTGCAGTGCGGTGACCCGACCGCGCAGGCGGCCACCAAGCTGACCTGCTCGACCGCGGCCAACGCGCCGGGGACGGGCGGTCCCGGGTATGAATTCGCCAGCGAGAACCTGCCCGGCGGGGCGTCCTCGGCCGGAACCGTCACCTACCCGGCGGGCACCGTCGCGATGGCCAACAGCAACTCGGCCACCAGCAATGGCAGCCAGTTCTTCCTCGTGTTCAAGAACAGCACGCTCCGCCCGGATTACTCACCTTTCGCGACAATTACCTCAGGGCTGGATATCCTCCAGAAAGTGGCCAATGCCGGAACTTCGTGCTCATATTCGGGTGCGGGCGGTGGCGCCCCCAAGGAGAAGGTCGTCATCAGCAGCGTGACCATCAAACAGACCTGAGCAACACCGCGCTCCGGGGGGCTCCGGGGCGGCAGATGAACGAGGAGGTTCGCCGTGACCACCGCCAATGATCCCTGGGGTCGGGTAGACGCCGACGGGACGGTCTACGTGCGTACCGCCGATGGCGAGCGGGTGATCGGCTCGTGGGCGGCGGGAAGCCCGGAAGAGGCGCTCGCGTTCTTCCGGCGCAAGTTCGAGTCGCTCGAGACCGAGGTGACGCTGATCGAGCAGCGCATCACGACCACCGAGATCGCCCCCGCCCAGGCCCAGGCCACCGTCAAGCGGCTGCTGGCCGCCGTGGCCGACGCGAACGCGCTCGGCGACCTAGCCGCCCTTCAGACCCGGCTCGAAGCGCTGACCGGCGCGGTCGACCAGCGCCGGGAGGAGGCCAAGGCCGCCCGCGACCAGGCCCGGACCGAGGCCCGGGGGACCAAAGAGCGCATCGTCGCCGAGGCCGAGCACCTCGCGGCCGAGGCGACGCACTGGAAGGCCGGCGGCGAGCGGATGGCCGAGCTCCTGGAGGAGTGGAAGTCCGCGCCGCACGCCGACCGTTCGATCGAGGCCGTGCTGTGGAAGCGGCTGTCCGCCGCGCGCAACGGCTTCACCAAGCGGCGCAAGGCCTACTTCGCCTCGCTGGAATCCGAGCGGGACGCGGTCCGGACGCGCAAGGAGAAGCTGGTGCAGGAGGCCGAGTCGCTGGCGGACTCGACCGACTGGGGCGCCACCTCCAGCGTCTACCGCGACCTGATGCGGCAGTGGAAGGAAGCGGGCCGGGCCGGGCGGGACGACGAGGCCGAGCTGTGGAAGCGGTTCCGCGAGGCGCAGGACAAGTTCTTCGCCGCCCGCTCAGATGTCTCGGCGGCCAAGGAGAGCGAGCTGCGGGAGCACGCCTCGGTCAAGGAGGAGCTGCTCACCGAGGCCCAGGCGCTGCTGCCGGTCACCGACTGGCGGGCCGCGCGGTCCGCCCTGCGCGGCATCCAGGAGCGCTGGGAGCAGGCCGGGCCGGTTCCCCGGGAACAGCGCGACCAGCTCGAGCAGGGACTGCGCAAGGTCGAGGACGCGGTCAAGCGGACCGAGGAGAACCAGTGGAAGCGGTCCAACCCGGAGGCGCTGGCCCGGGCCGAGGGCACCGTGAACCAGCTCCGGGCCGCGATCACGTCGCTGGAGGCCCAGCTGTCCCGGTCCCAGGAACGGGGCGACGCCAAGGGCATCCGCAACGCCGAGGAAGCGCTGGAAGCGCGGCAGTCGTGGCTGGCCGAGGCCGAGCGGACGCTGGCCGAGTTCACGTCGTAGCCGGGTAGCCGCTGCCGGCCAGCGTCGGCATTCCGGAGGCGGCGGCCCGGTAAAGCAGGGGCAGGGCATGCCGCCGGGCGGCCCGGGTGCGGTCCTGGAACCAGCGCAGCGCGAGAAGCGCCTGGCCGCGGCAGGGCTCCACGGCCGTTTCCGGGCACGTCCGGACTGTCCCCGAGCCGCCCCGGACATCCAGCCCGAGTTCCGGGTCCTGCTCTACGATCCGGCATTGGACCAGGCCACGCCGAATACCATGTTCTCCACCGCCACGTACCGGCTGACCGGCTGCTCGGTCACCCAGGCGGTGACCTGGGCCCGCGACCAGTGCCGGGGCGGTTTCATCGTGTACGTACTGGTGAAGTCCGATGACCAGGTCGGCGCCATCCGCCTGGAAGGCGTCGACCCATGGCAGGCCCAAAGCGAGAACCTGCTGAGAAAGCGGTAGGGCGCGCGGCGGGCTGGTCAGTTGGTGACCCGGTAGACGTCGTAGACGCCGTCGATACCGCGGACGGCGCGCAGGACGTCGCCCAGGTGCTTGGGGTCGCCCATCTCGAAGGTGAACCGGCTGAGGGCCACCCGGTCCCGGGTGGTCTGCACGGAGGCACTCAGGATGTTCACGTGCTGGTCGGACAGGATGCGGGTGACGTCGGAGAGCAGCCGGGTGCGGTCCAGGGCCTCCACCTGGATCGCGACCAGGAAGACGGAAGCGTCGCTGGGGGCCCAGTGCACCGGGACCATGCGCTCGAGCTGGGTGTCGGACAGGTGCTCCAGGTTCACGCAGTTCGCGCGGTGCACGGAGACACCGTGGCCGTGAGTGACGAAGCCGGAGATCTCGTCCCCGGGGACCGGGGTGCAGCACTTGGACAGCCGCACCCAGACGTCGGCCACGCCCTCGACCTCGATGCCGGAGTCGCTCGCGGAGCGGGACCGGGGAACCTTGGGCGCCCGCGGGATCGGGGTGACCTCGGCCAGGTCCTCCTGCGCGCCGGCCACGCCGCTGACCGCGCGGACCAGGCGGGTGACGACCGACTGGGCGCTGATCCGGCCCTCCCCCACCGCGGCGTACAGGCTGGTGAGGTCGGGGTAACGGAGGTCGCCGGCGATCGTGCGGAGGGTCTCGGCGGACATCAGGCGCTGCAAGGGCAGCCCCTGCTTGCGCATGACCTTGGCGATCTGGTCCTTGCCCGCCTCGACCGCGGCCTCGCGGCGCTCCTTGGAGAACCACTGGCGGATCTTGTTGCGGGCGCGGGCCGACTTGACGAAGTTCAGCCAGTCGCGGTTCGGCCCGGCTTCCTGTCCCTTGGAGGTAAAGATCTCCACGGTGTCGCCGTTGTCCAGGGTGGACTCGAGGGCGACGAGACGGCCGTTGACCCGGGCGCCGATGGTGCGGTGGCCGATCTCGGTGTGGATCGCGTAGGCGAAGTCGACCGGGGTGGAGTCCTGCGGCAGGGCGATCACCTCGCCGCGCGGGGTGAACACGTAGACCTCGGCGCCGGCCAGGTCGAAGCGGAGGGAGTCGAGGAACTCGGCGGGGTCCTCGGTCTCGCGCTGCCAGTCGACGAGCTGGCGGAGCCAGGCCATCTCGGCGGCCTCGTCGCTGCGCTTGGCCTTGTCCTTGTCGGTGCGCAGGCCGGTGCCGGCCGCGGCGCCGCCGGCGGCCGGGCCGTGCGCGCCCATCTCGTCCTTGTACTTCCAGTGCGCGGCGACGCCGTACTCGGCCCGCTTGTGCATGCCCAGAGTCCGGATCTGCAGCTCGACCGGCTTGCCGCCCGGACCGATGACCGTGGTGTGCAGCGACTGGTACATGTTGAACTTCGGCATCGCGATGTAGTCCTTGAACCGGCCCGGTACCGGGTTCCAGCGCGCGTGGATGGTGCCGAGGGCGGCGTAGCAGTCCCGCACGCTGTCGACCAGGACCCGGATGCCGACCAGGTCGTAGATGTCGTCGAACTCGACGTTGCGGGCGATCATCTTCTGGTAGATCGAGTAGTAGTGCTTCGGCCGGCCGGTCACCGTGCCCTTGATCTTCGCCTCGTGCAAGTCGGCGGACAGGTCGGTGATGACTTCCTGGAGCAGGTGGTCACGGCGCGGGGATCGCTGGGAGACCAGCCGCGCTATCTCGTCGTACCGCTTGGGGTACAGCGTGGCGAAGGCGAGGTCCTCGAGCTCCCACTTGACCGGGTTCATGCCGAGCCGGTGCGCGAGCGGGGCGTAGATCTCCAGGG
>DASWUW010000549.1:0-1878 GCA_036406335.1 Trebonia sp. | reverse complement strand
CTCCCGCCGTTCCATCAGCTCGAGCTCTACCTCTTCCAGGTCGCCCTGGCGCCGGCGCAGCGAGACGACCTCGGACTGCAGCGATTCGAGTTCCCGGGCGTTCGACACCTGGCCCGCGTTGAGCCGCTGGGTGTCCTTCTCGATGCGGACCCGCACCTGCTCGACGTCCTTCTCCGCCCGGGACAGGTCGCGGTCCAGGTCGGAGAGGTTGGTGTCCGCGATCGTGATCGCGTCCCTGGCCTGGACGGCCCGCTCGGCCAGCTGGCTGAGCTCCGCGTTCTCGGGCAGGGTGCGCCGCCGGTAGTCGATCCTGCCCAGATCGGTGTCCAGGTCGGCCAGTTCGAGCAGCCGCAGCTGCGCCTCGGGAGATGCCTTCACGAAGGGCAACGATAGTCGCTGTTGACCACGAAGAGTTCGGCCAAGCCGGGAAAGCGCCGCCCGCGTGGCCGCTGCCGCGTGGTAGACACTTCGGCATGGGCATCCCTCGGGTCAGCAGGCCCCATATGCCGGGCTACGGCGTGGCCGCGGCTGAGCACGGGACCGGGCTCCTGCACTGGTCCTGGGCGGCAGAACGGCTCACCGCGGCGCGGAACTACTGGGTGGTCAGCACCTGGCCGGACGGCCGGCCGCACACCATGCCCGTCTGGGGGATGTGGGACGACAGCACGCTGTGGTTCACCTCGGCGAGCGGATCGCGGAAGGTGAAGAACCTGCGCGCCGACCCGCGCTGCTGTGTCAGCACCGAGGACGCGTCGGACCCGGTGATTATCGAGGGCACGGCCCGGTTCGCGACCGACCCGGCGATCCTGCGCCGGGTGGTCGACCTGATGAACGCCAAGTACCACAGCGGCGTCGACCTGGATTTCCTCAGCCCGGAGAAGAACGCCACCATCGGCGTCCGCCCGCGGCGCGTCTTCTCCATGCTGCACAGCGACTTCGCCGGCTCGCCGACCCGCTGGGTGTTCGACGACGACCTGTAAGTAAGGCCAGCCAGCCCGAACGGAGCCGCGCTGAACCCGGCGGGTAGCGTGGCAGTGTTATCGGGTGGGGTCGCGGCCGCGGTCTCGCGTAACGCCAGCGGATTGCGACGGACCATACGAGCATGACTTCTAGGACGGGGTTTCCCCACTGGTGGGGAGCCGTAGGCGGGGTACTCGCGGCCGGTACGGCAATGGGTATAGGGCAGCTCTGCGCGGGATTCACCGTGCCCGCGGCGGCGCCGGTGGTCGTCGTCGGGGAGGCGGCGATCGACCATACGCCGCTGGCGATCAAGGAATGGGCCACCGCGACGTTCGGGACCGCGGACAAGACGGTGCTGCTGACTGGCGTGTTCGTCGTGGTCTTCATTTACTCCGCGGCAGTGGGCATCCTGGCCCTGCGCCGGCTGTCCATCGGTTACCTGGGCCTGGCGATCTTCGCCGCGATTGGCCTCGCCGCCGCTCTGACCAGGCCCAATGCCACGGGAGGGTACGCGGTGCCCACGTTGCTGGGCGCCGCGGCGGGAGCGTTCGCGCTGCGCTGGCTGATCGTGACGGGCCGGGCGGCGGCGCTGGCGGCGCAGACCGGACGGGCGGCCCGCGCCTCACTCGGAACCAGCGGGCTCCCGGCGGTCGGTTTCGATCCGGTCGACCGTGCCCCGGAGACCCGAACGGAGTCCGGTGGCGGCACCGTCGCCGGGGACGCCGGTTCCGCGCCTGCCGCCGCCGCCGAGAACGACGCCGTCGGCTGGGTGGAGGCGGGGAGCGGAGCGCCGGCTGGCCCCCGCGCGAACGGACCCGGAACAGACCAGTCCCAGCCCGCCCCGCCTCAGTCCGCCCCGCTGCGAGCCGGACCGCTGCGGGGCGGGCCGCCGGCGGCCCGCCAGGCCGGACCGGTCGT
>DASWUW010000548.1:0-3940 GCA_036406335.1 Trebonia sp. | reverse complement strand
AAATTCAGCCGCGGAACTCTCCGGCCAGCAGCCCGAAGATGACATCGTCCGCGAAACCGCCGTTTACCCAGGACGAGCCGCGCGTCGTTCCCTCGCGGGTAAAGCCGAGGCGCTCGGCCACCGCGCTCATGGCGTGGTTGTCGGCCAGGGTTTCCAGCTGCAGCCGGTGCAGGCCCCGCAGCGCGAACGCGTAGCGGCACAGCACCCGTAGCGCGTCGGTGCCGAGGCCCCGGCACTGGTAGGCCGGCCGCAGCGAGATCCCGAGATGCGCGGACCGGTTGTGCAGGTCCATACTCCAGACCAGCGCCTCGCCCACGAGCTCCCCGCTGGCCAGCTCGACTATCGCGAAGACCGCGGCGTCGGACGCCCCCGGGGGCTCCTCGGCCGGCCAGTGCGGCGAGCCGGGCCCGAACCCGACCGGCACCCAGGGCCGGTTATCGGCCCGGACGTAACCCTCCACGTCCTCGTACAGCTCGGCGTGCAGGATGCGCGCGTCGTCGCCGCGGCGCGCCCGCAGCAGTGTCAGTTCGCCCCGCAGCATGCGGTGACCCTACCTCAGACTGGATCCGGCGCGGGGCCGGAACCGTTTCCGGCCCCGGCCCGCGCCGTGTCCGCCGCCGGTCAGCCGGAGTAGCTGGCCACGTCGACCGGCGTGGTCGTGCCCGGACTGGTGGAGGTCACCGGGCCGCCGGTGCCGTTGACAATGGAGTCAAGGCCGCCGGAACCGCCGATCCATACGCCGAACGTGTCGCTGAACTGCACGCCGGGCGTCTTGGGAGCCTGGAATGCCTCGGTGACGTGCAGCGTGGCCGAGGTGTCGATGAACACCACGTAGCTGCCCAGGCCGTACCCGTGGAAGGTTTTCACCCCGGAGCCGACCTGGATGGCCGGGTAGCCGCTGAACGTGGCCGACTCGTTCCAGACGGACTGGCTGGGTACGTCGTAAGGCAGCTCGTTCTGGAAGAAGACGTCAGTGCCGCCTTGTCCGGTCCACACGACCTCGCTCTTCTGGTAGTGCTCGACCGCCAGGCCGTAGGCGGTGACGTTGCTCCCGGTGACGACTACCCCGGTATCGGCCTTGTTGGCGGTCCAGCCGACGTCGCCGCCGTGGTCGGCGCGCCAGGCCCACACGTCGTCGATGATCGAGTTGGACGCGTTGTCGAGCAGGCTGACCGTTGCCGAGGTGGCAGTGGTCTCCGCCCCGCCGATGCGGAAGAACACGTCCTGGATGGTGTCCGGGTTAGCGGCGGAGCCGGCCGCCGGAAGCGGCGTGCCGACCGAAAGCAGCACCGGCGAGTTGACCGGGCCGGCGTCGAAGATCAGGCCCGACACCTTCACGCCGGTATTCGGCGCTACCACCATAGGCGTGATGCCGTGCTGCGGGACCAGGGTGGCGAAGCCGAGGCCGAGCACCACCGTGCCCGGGCGCGAGACCAGGATCGGGAGCGACACGTTGTAAACGCCGGGGGTGAGGATGAGGTTCTTCCCCGCCAGCAGCGCGACGTCGATGACCGCGTCCGGCGTGGCCGGGGTGGCGACGAAGAAGGACGACAGCGGCAGGGACTTGCCCGCCTCGGAGCCGCCCGCCCAGGAGGTGCCCGACGTGCCCGTCTGCGCCGCGGGCACGAACACGCTGTAGGCTCCGGCCGAGTTTACGTTCAGGAACGGCTCTTCCTCCGACACCGGGCTGGACGCCAGCACGGTGTTCTGCTGGCACTGGCCGGTGAAGACGGGCGCGGGTGCGCCCTTGACGCCCGAGTAGACCATGTTCCACAGGCCGTTCGGGCAGCCGCTGGCGCTGCCGATGGAGCTGTCGCGTACCAGGTACTGCTGGTTGCCGTAGAAGTCGAGGGCGCCGCTGACCTGGCTGTCGGCGATGAAGCCGCCGCTAGCGTAGTTGTTGCTCGCGCAGTAATCCTGCAGCAGCACGTTGCCGTTGATGATCGCCCGGCGGATCGGCGCGGCCTGCGACACCGCCCAGAACTCTCCGGTGTTGTCGCAGCCGGCCCCGTAGCCGTCGACCGCGGGGGGCGAGTAGGCCGGCGTCGAGGACGGCAGGTCCACGTTGAGGGTCAGGTTGGACATCGACCGCCAGAAGTTGTCGTCGGCGTTGCAGTTGCTGGTACCGGCCGTGCAGAGGTTGTTGAATACGTCGATGGCGCCGTCGATCACCGTGTCTTGCGGCATCGCGCCCAGCCCGGCGACCTGCGTGTAGTAGCCGACCTGGAAGACCAGCGGGCTGGCGGCGGACCCGTACGTGCCGGGCTCGAAGAACAGCGAATAGCGGTTGCTGTCGAACTGGCTCCCGACCGGGACCTGCTGGGCCGAGATGGCGTCCAGGTCAGCCTGGATCGCGGCCTGGCTCATGGTGGCCTTGAAGACGCACACGTTCGGCCCGAACGTGGTGGTGACGGCGTCCGGGCACAGGCTCGCGGCCGCGGCCGCGGTCACGGCCGGCGCGGCCGGGGCCGTGGTGGCGGCACTGGCGGTCCCGGCCGCGAGCGATCCCGCGGTGAGCGCCCCGGCCAGGATCAGGGAGCGAAGGAGCAGGGGACGGACTCTCAGACGCACGGGCGCACCTCACTGTGCTTACTAGGCGAAGTCACAGCAGGAATGTAACGGACAAGACTTTCCCTGGCACTACCTGCCGACCATTTACATTTTTTTCATTTTCACATCCCGGGGCCTTGGACTAGTTTTTTATTTCTAGATAGCTGCCCGACGGGCTGAGCAGGCACTCGACCCGGGCGGGAGCCACGCGGGGGGCCGCCCTGCGCCGGAAATACTGAATTGTCACCAAAACGGCCATAGCGGCCAGCACTGCTAGGAGCGGCAGCAGCACCCAGTGGCGAATGCGCCCCATCGTGAGCGCGACGCCGGCTGACTACGTCAGGCCGAGAACCTTGACCGCATTCGTCTTGAGGATCTTGGCCCGGGCGCCCGGCTTGAAGTCCAGGGTGTCAAAATCCCGCAGCCAGCGTTCCGGGGTCAGCAGGGGGTAGTCGGTGCCGAACAGCACCTTGTCCTGCAGGTAGGAGTTGGCCGCGCGGACCAGGTCGGCGGGGAAGTACTTGGGCGACCAGCCGGACAGGTCGATGTACACGTTCGACTTGTGGGTCGCGATCGAGATCGACGACGCCGCCCACGGCACCGACGGGTGCGCCAGGATCACGGTCAGCCCGGGGAAGTCCGCCGCCACGTCGTCGACCAGCATCGGGTCGGACAGGCGGAGCTTGATGCCGCGGCCGCCCGGCAGGCCCGCGCCGATCCCGGTCTGGCCGCTGTGAAACAGCGCCGGCACGCCGAGGGACTCGATCTCTGCCCACAGCGGGTAGAAGGCCGGGTCGTTCGGGGCGAACCCCTGCAGCGACGGGTGAAACTTGAACCCCCTGACCCCGTGCCCGGTGACCAGCGAGCGCGCCTGGGTGACCGCGTCCGCGCCGCGCCGCGGGTCCACCGACCCGAAGGGGATCAGCACGTCGGCGTACTCGGCGGCCTGGTCCGCGATCTCCTCGCTGGAGATCGTCGCGTGCCCGGTCGCGGTGGACGCGTCCACCGTGAAGACGACGGCGGCCATGTTCAGCGACCGGTACAGGCTGGCGATCTGCTCCAGTGACGGCGTCCGGTCGTGCTCCGCCCGGAAGTACCGGGCCGATGCCGCCAGCAGTTCGTCGTCCATCGAGTGATGGCCATGACCGTCCACCTCAATGTGCACGTGCACGTCGATGGCAGCCAGTGACTCAGTCTGCATCTCCTGTATCCTCACCGTCCGACGTCGCCCCGAATATGGACTTCACCAGCACCGACGCCCGTAAAAGAGGCTTCGCCGCGAGAGAGAACACTATCAGGAAACCTGATCATCGAACGCCCCGGCGCGACCGGGCGGCCCGCGAAGTCCAGCGCGAGCCGCTCCCCCGGGGAGCGGCTGTGCCCCCGCCCT
>DASWUW010000547.1:0-6616 GCA_036406335.1 Trebonia sp. | reverse complement strand
GGCGGGGAACGGAGTAGATCAAGCCTTCGTCAACCAGCACGCGGAGAGCGTGGCTGACGGCGAACTCTCCCAAGTCGTATTCCTGGCGTAGCGCGCGGTTGCTCGGCAGTGGACCGCCGGAAAACTCGCCAGAACGAATCCGCGTACGCAACAGCCCCGCTAGCTGCACGTACGCCGGTTCCGGCGCACCGGGATCAACTGTCACCCGAACAAGGTAAGACATCCCAAGGCGCCCCTCACCTGCGGGTATACATGCCCTGTCTTGTCTTGGGCTGTCAAGGTAAACTGCCACTATGCGGTGCCTGCTTGTCCTGGCCACCCGGAAGCATCCAGGCAGGTACCGCGCCAAAGACCCCCAGGCAACGGAAGGGCATCACATGGCGGGAAGCGGACCCTACGCACCGATCGGCGGCGGCTGGATTTCAGGAGCGTGCTCCTGGTACGACAAGCAAAAGGAACGGAGGGGCAAGTTCCTGGCCGAACATCCGGACTGGGAGATTTACCGCATCCGGTCCGTAAACCGTTGGGAGGCCAGCAACGGCGACACCGATACGGAGTTGAGCATCCTGCAGGACGAGCACCTAGCCTCGCTTCTCGACCGGCTAGAAGCACGCTTCCCGAAAGACGAAAAGGCCCCGGACGAGTAGACCCAGGGCAAACAGCAGGCCCGGAACCCGATCGGTTCTGGGCCTTCTGCGTTCCCGAGGTCTACGGGTTGCCCAGGTAGCACACGATCTTCCATTGTGGGGTTACAGGAGTGGTGAGGTCGAGCAACCGTGAGCCTCACCACCGCGATACGTGACATGACCAGTACGACGGCGGACTTGGACTCAGGAGGAAACATGGAAAGCACAGATTTGAACTGGCGGAAGGCGAGCTACAGCAACGGCGGCGAGAACTGCGTCGAGACGGCTAACCGGGGCGGCGTGATCGTGGTCCGTGACACGAAGCTGCGCGACGGCGCGATGCTGACGTTCACCGCTGAGACGTGGCAGGCGTTCACCGGCTCGATCAGGTAGCGGGCAGCCAAGAGATAAGCCGGCGGCCTCAGGCGGGTCCGGTGACGTTCACCGGGCCGACCGAAGGGGGCGGGGTCTGGGTCCGGCTGGTCATGTCGCGCAGGGCGACGGTGGCGGCCTGGAGGCGGTGGCGCTGGGCGGTCTGCTCGGCCGCGTCGCGGGACAGGGTGGCCCAGGGTTCGGCCGCCGGGTCGATCCGGGACTCCAGCTCGGCCTGCCAGCCACCGGGCTGGCCGCCGCCGGCCGGGGGGAGGAACTGGACCGGGACGGGGCCGGTGCCCTGCCGGTAGAACTGCAGCGAGGCGGTCTCCAGGTTGTCGTTGACCAGCACCGCGACGCCGCCCTGGACCGGCGCGGGCGCGACCGTGTCCACTACCCAGCCGCCGGTGTTGGCGATGGTGACGCCGGAGGCGGGGTTGAAGCCGTTGACCGTCCAGCGGTCGTTGAACGGCTTGTGGGTGTGGCCGTAGACAAAGGCGACCTCGTCCGGGACGTCGCCCCATTCCTGCCGCAGCTGGTTGCGGACCGGGCCCTCCAGGTACTGCCGCAGCCCGGCCTGGCCGGCCGCGGACAGGGTCACCGAGGGGGTGCCGCGCTCGCTGCGGGCGATGCGGTTGGCCTCCCGCTGGAAGATCGCGTTGAGTACCCAGCTTTCCGCCGGATGGAGCCAGGAGCTGCCCTTGCCCTTGGCCAGCAGGGCCGAGACCAGGTTGTGCACGAAGGCGTCGATGTCCTGGGGGCTGGTCAGGTCGGCGTAGATCAGCCCGACGTCGGTGCCCACCTGGCCGGACCGGCCGAGGGTGGACCAGAAGAAGTCGACCCAGGCGAAGTTTTCCTCTTCCAGGCGCTCGATGTCGGTGGGCACGCCCGCCCCCTGCCCCGGGTACAGGATGTCGCGCAGCCGGGACATCAGCGTGTAGATCGACTCGGTGAAGTGGCCGTGGCTGACGATGAGGGAGCGGCCGCCGCCGGGGGTGCGCAAAGCCAGGTTCGGGTAGGAGATCCGGACCTCGATGCCGCTGCCGGCGCCCGCCTGCTTCCGGGTCAGCCCGGTGAGCAGCGCGGAGCTGGCGACGGGACGCTCGTCGCCCGGCGCCAGCCGGGTGGTGTGCCAGGGCGCGGTCAGCGCGGCCTGCGGCGGCTGGGCGCAGGCGTAGGAGACGTACTGGCTTTCCCGGGCGATCTCCCACTCGTGATGGTCGTGGTTGCCCGGCACGTAGTGCACCACCGGGTCGAACACGGGCGGCCCGTCCGCGAACGCCAGATGGGCGAACAGGCGGAACACCATGGCGGCGGTCTCGTCCGGGGACAGGGCGAGGTCCAGGATGTCGCCCGCCAGGATCAGGGTCGGCGGGCGGTCCTGGCCGCGGGTGAGCTCGCGCAGTCCGTTGACGAACCCGGCCAGCACCGCGCTCGGCCGCTGCGGATCGACCGCGAAACCGGTGGCGCTGCTGCCCGGCGGGCGCTCGGTGAGCGCGGTCAGCACGCTGTTCTCGGCCCCGAAGTGCAGGTCGGACACGATCACGTACCGGATGTCTGCCACTGTGCGTCCTTCCGCCTGCCCGCCTCTGCCGCCTCCAGGTTAGGCCGACCGGGCCAGCTCGCGCAGCCCGGCCAGGGTGTCGCCCGGGCGGCCGGCCAGCACCCGCACGTGCGGCAGCTGCTCCCGGATCTGCCGGGCTTCCCGCGCGGCCGCCCGGGCCCCGCCCGGGGTGACCGACGACAGCACGATCAGGCTGGTCCCGGTGTCGGCGGCGAAACCGATGATCTCGGCTACCGGGAGGTCGACGGCCAGGTGGTGCACCTGCCAGTGGTCATCGCGCAGGCAGGCCGCCGCCATCAGGGCGGGCAGGCCGTGCCGTTCGCCGGCCGGCGCGGCGGTGACCGCGACGCCGCGCGGGCGGCCCTGCGGCTGGCGGAAGCGCGCGGCGATCAGGCGCTCGCAGATCGCGGTGGCCCGGTGCTCGGTGGCGATGGACAGCTCGCCGTCGGCCCACTGGGCGCCGATCCGGTGCAGGGCCGGCCCGATGACCAGGTCGCACAGCTCGGTCACCGGCACTCCCCCGGACGGCTGGCCGAAGTCCTGCCGGATCTGGGCCTCGTCCCCGGCCAGCAGCGCCGCGTACAGCCGGGCCGCCTGTCCCTCCCAGTCCCGGACCCGGATCTCGGCCGGCGGCCCGGTGCCGGCTTTGCGCCGGGCCAGCAGGTCGCGCACGTCGGTCTCGCTGACCTCGTAGCCGCCCGGCAGCTTGCGCGCCGGGAGCGTGCCCGCCCGTACCCACCCGTAGGCGGTCTGGTAGTGCACGCCGAGCGCGGCGGCCGCGTCACTCAGCCGCATAACGATGCTCCAAGCTCATTGTTTTAGTGTAATTTAGTGTTGATTAAAGAGCGGCCTACCTGGAGAGGTGGCACGAACATGGGACTGACGTACTCAAGCGTGGTATGTGCTGAGCCGGACGAGGTATTCGCCTGGCATGCCCGGGCCGGGGCCATCACCCGCCTGATGCCGCCGTGGCAGCCGGTGCGGGTGGTACAGGAGGCGCCGTCGATCCGCGACGGGCAGGCGGTCCTCGCGCTGCCGGGCGGGCTGCGCTGGACCGCCCAGCACGACCCGGACAGCTACGATCCGCCGCGCCAGTTCGCCGACGTCCGGCAGCCGCCGCTGAGAAACGCGCTCCGCTGGCGGCACACGCACCAGTTCGCGCCCGCGGTCACCCGGGGCACCCTGGTCACCGACATCGTCGACACGGCGGTCCCGGCCCGGCTGCTGCGCCCGATGTTCGGCTACCGGCACCGGCAGCTGGCGGCCGATCTGGTCGCTCACGAACGGGCCCGGGCGGTGTGCCCGCAGCCGCTGACGATCGCGATCACCGGCGCCAGCGGGCTGATCGGCTCGAACCTGGCGGCCCTGCTCACCACCGGCGGCCACCGGGTGATCCGGCTGGTCCGCCGGGCGCCCGGTAACGAGAGCGAGCGCGAGTGGCGGCCGGACGCTCCGGACCCCGAGCTGCTGGCCGGGGTGGACGCGGTGATCCACCTGGCGGGCGCCTCCATCGGCGGCCGCTTCACCCCGCAGCGCAAGCAGGACATCATGTCCAGCCGGACCGGCCCGACCCGGGCGCTGGCCAGGCTGGCGGCCGAAGCCCCGGACGGGCTGCGCGCCTTCGTCACCGCGTCCGCGGTCGGTTTCTACGGCGCCAACCGAAATGATGAGATCCTGACCGAGGACAGCGAGCGCGGCACCGGGTTCCTGGCCGACGTGACCGCCGCCTGGGAGGACGCGGCCAGCCCGGCCGCCGCCGCCGGGATCCGGACCGTCCAGGTCCGCACCGGCCTGGTGCAGACCCCGCGCGGCGGGGTGCTGCGCCTGCTGTACCCGCTGTTCGAGACGGGCCTGGGCGGCCCCATCGGCGACGGCCGCGGCTGGCAGCCCTGGATCGAGATCGACGACCTGCTCGACATCTACCTGCGCGCGGTCACCGACCCGGCGCTGGCCGGGCCGGTCAACGCGGTCGCGCCGGAAGAGGCGCGCAACGCCCGCTACTCGCGCATCCTGGGCCGGGTGCTCGGGCGGCCCGCGCTTATCCCCGTCCCGCCGGCCGGGCCCCGGCTGCTGCTCGGCGCCGAGGGAGCGAAGGAGCTGGCCGAGGCTAGCCAGCGGGTCCGCCCGGGGGTGCTGGAAGCCGCCGGGCACCAGTTCCGCTTCCCGGAGCTGGAGGACGCGCTGCGGCACGTCCTCGGGCGCAACCCCTCCCCGGTCTGGCCCTCCCCCGCTGACCCGCAGGCGGCACCCATCCGCAACCCGGTTCCTTCCGAATGATCAGTGGAGCAGGGTTAGGGGAGGTACCGGGTGACAGGACGCAGGATCGCGATTATCGGGGCCGGCGTCAGCGGGCTTACCGCGGCTTACGTCCTGGCGCGGACCGACGAGGTGACCATCTTCGAGGCCGACGGCCGGCTCGGCGGGCATGCGGACACTCACCTGGTACCGGTGCCCGGCGGTTCGCCGGTACCCGTCGACACCGGGTTCATCGTCTACAACGAGCGGACCTACCCGCGGCTGACCCGGCTGTTCGCCGAGCTCGGGGTCGCGACCCAGCCGTCGGAGATGAGCATGTCGGTCAGCTGCCCGGGCTGCGGGGTCGGCTACGCGGGCAAGCGCGGCCTGGCCGGCCTGGGCGCCGGCGTTCCCCGGGGCGGGACCCGCTACCTGCGGATGCTCACCGAGGTCCCCCGCTTCCACCGGGCCGCCCGCCAGGCGCTGGCCACCGGGGACGCGGGCCAGCAGCCGCTGGGCGACTTCCTGCGCGACCGGGGCTTCTCCGCCTACTTCACCGCCCATTTCGCGGCCCCGGTAGTCGGGGCGGTGTGGTCCTGCCCGCCCGGCACCGCGCTGCGGTACCCGGCCGGCTACCTGTTCGCCTTCCTGGCCAACCACGGCATGCTGTCGGTCTCCGGCTCGCCCGAGTGGCGCACGGTGACCGGCGGCTCCCGGTCCTACGTGGAGGCGGTCGCGGCCCGGCTGGCCAAGGTGCGGGTGTCGTCCCCGGTGCGGGCGCTGCGCCGCCACCCCGACGGGGTCGAGGTGCGCGACGAAACCGGCGAGGTACTCGACTTCGACGCGGCCGTGATCGCCACTCACCCCGACCAGGCGCTGCGGCTACTCGAGGCGCCGACTCCGGCGGAGCAGGCGGCGCTCGGCGCGTTCGGCTACACCCCTAACGAGGCGGTGCTGCATACCGACAGCCGGCTGCTCCCGGCGCGGGAGGCGGTCCGCGCGTCCTGGAACTACTCGCTAGACTGCCGGGGCGGCCAGGCCGGGGGCAACTCCGCCGAAGCGGGCCGGACCCGGGTCAGCTACTACGTGAACCGGCTGCAGGGCCAGCCCCGCGGCCCCGGCCACCCGGACTACGTCGTCACCCTGGGCGGACGCCAGGACATCGACCCGGCGCGGATCATCGCGGTGATGGACTACGCCCATCCCGCCTACACCCGCGAGTCGGTGGCCGCCCAGCGGTCCCTGCCCGGCCTGAACAGCGCGGTCACCGCCTTCGCGGGCGCCTACCACGGCTGGGGATTCCACGAGGACGGGTGCGCCTCGGGCGTGGCCGCGGCCCGCGCTCTCGGCGGCACCTAGTGAGGGCACCCGGAGGCACCGGGTGAGCCGGCCGCTGGCGCCCGGCGCCGCGCTCTACGAATGCCGGGTCTTTCACGCCCGGCGGACACCGCTGCGCAACACGTTCGCCTACCGCACCTACCAGTGGCTGGTCGACCTGGACGCGCTGCCCCGGCCGGGCGGCTGGGCCCGGCTGCTGGCCGGATTCGAGGCCCGCGATCACCTGGGCGACCCCGGCCGCACCATCCGGTCCAACGTGGACGAGTTCCTGCGCGGGCACGGCACCGACCTCGGCGGCGGCCGGATACTGATGCTGGCCCACGCCCGGGTGCTCGGCTATGTCTTCAACCCGCTGACCGTGTTCTGGTGCCACCGGGCGGACGGGACGCTGGCCTGCGTGATCGCCGAGGTGCACAACACCTACGGGCAGCGGCACGCCTACCTGGTGCACACCGACGAGCGGGGCCGCGCGCAGACCGGG
>DASWUW010000546.1:0-6057 GCA_036406335.1 Trebonia sp. | reverse complement strand
GAAGGATGGCGTCGCCTTCTGCATCTGGTGCCACGCCGTGATCTCGCTAGGCCCCAGGTCGCCCGGATGGATCACATTAACGCGCATTGGCCCCGCTGTCCCCGCTCACGTTCATGGCCTCGCTGATGTCGGCCGGCGGCTGCAGCCGGTGTTTGAGGGCCCGGGCGACCGGCCGCAGCTGCCGCAGCAGCGGCGCCTGCCGGGAAGCCCGGTGCAACTGGTAGTAGAGCCGCGGCGGAAGCAGCGGGAGCAGCGGCGACCGGCGCGCGTGCAGCAGGGTCCCGAACTCCTCCGGGGCCAGGGTGGCATAGCGGGGGATGCTGGCGAAGAACCGGGCGCTGCGCCGGGCCTGCTGCTGGGAATGCCGGATCTCCGCCTGCCGCTGCCGTTCGTAGGCCGGCAGTGCCGTCTCGGCCGCGCCGTGCCGCCGGAGGCTTCCGGCCAGCGCGCTAGCGTCCTCCAGGGCCAGCGTCGTCCCCTCGCCCACGGTGAAGTGAGTGGTGTGCCCGCTGTCACCGACCAGGACGACCTTCCCCTGGTACCAGTGCTCATTGGTCACCGTGCGAAAGCTCTGCCACCGGGCGCTGGTCTCGTCGTCCAGCTGTCCCATCAGGCGGTGGCCCGCGAGCTCGCCGGCGTACAGCCCGCGCAGGGCGGCGAGCGTCTCCGCGGGCGGCATCGTATCGAAGCCCAGGCCGCGCCAGGTGCGGCCGGCGCAGTGCACCACGAAGGTGCTCAGCCCGGACTCGACGCCGTAGCTGCTGGCCCAGATCCAGCCGGCCGCGGTCTTCCGGAAGTGGTACGCGAAGGCGCCGAACGGCCGGTCGGTCCCCAGCCAGATGTACTTGGCGTCGTCCTGTACCACGACGGTGCCGAAGTCGCCCGCCGACTGCCGCAGCCTGCTGCCCGCGCCGTCCGCGGCGACGATGAGGTCGGCTTCGGGGAGCTGCCCGGGGTGGCTGATCTCGCGGCCGTACTCGATGGGTACCCCCAGCTGCCGGGCCCGGCGGGTGAGGATCTCGACCAGCCGGGGCCGGTTGAGGTTGTAGACGTCGACGCCGCCGTCGTAGATCATTCGCATCTCGTGAATATCGACGAACTGATCACGCCACCGCAGCGCGGCCTGTTCTATGCTCCGCGCGGACTCCGGGTCACTGGCGTAGAGCTTGCGCAGCAGAGCGGGAACGAAGGTGACCCCCCAGCCGTAACTCGTTCCCTGGGCCTGCCGTTCGAATACCGTGACCGAATCCCGGGGATCCCGCAGCTTCGCCAGAATAGCGAAGTACAGGCCGGCCGGCCCCGCCCCCACGCACGCGATTTTCACGATAGTGCCTGTTTCCCCCGAAAAAGTGTTGCCCCATCGTAGGGCCGAATTGCTCAGCGAACGCCGGAAACCGTCTTATTCGCGGCGGCGCTGCTGTCCCCTTCTGCCGCCGGCGGAGTCATCTTGCGCTCCTTGTAGATCGCCTTGGTCACCGGGGCTATGGAATGGCGCAAGGCGTCCACTGCCTTTACCTTTCCTGAGGCTTGGCGCAGCAGGTAGGACAGCCACGGCGGCAGCACGGCGATGAGCGGCGAGCGGCGGGCGAAGAGCAGCGCCCCGAACCGCCGCGGGCTGAGGCGGGAGTAGCGGTCCAGGTTCTCGAACCACTGCGTGCTGCAGTGGGCCTCGGCCAGTGTGGCCGCCACCTCGCGCTTGCGCTGCTGCTCGTACGTCTGGAGGGCCGCTTCGAGATCCGCCTGCCGGTGGAGGAGGTCAGCCAGCAGCATGACGTCATCGAAGGCCAGGGTGGTCCCCATGCCCACCGCGAAGTGCGCGGTCCGGGCGCTGTCTCCGACCAGGACGACTTTGCCGGAGTGCCAGCGCCGGTTGCTGACCGTCTTGAAGTTCAGCCAGCGGGCGGTGCTCCCGTCGCCGAGTTCGCCGGTAAGCCGGCGCCCGTCCAGGTGCTCACGGAACAGCCCCTCGAGGACGGGGAGTGCCTCCTGGGTGGACAGCGCGTCCAAGCCGAGGGCGGACCAGGTCGGCGGCGAGCATTCCACGATAAAGGTGCTTGTCCCGCTGTCGATGCCGTACGCGTGAGCCCATACCCAGCCCTGCGCCGTCTCGGCGAAGAGGAAGTTGAACGCCGTGAATACCTTGTCGCTGCCCAGCCAGATGTACTTGTTCCCGCCTGCGACGATCCTGGTCCCGAAGCCCGGGTCCGCCTCGCGGATCTTGCTGTTCAGTCCGTCCGCGGCGACGATGAGATCCGCTTCGGGCAGTTGGCCGGGACCGGTGATCTCGGTGCCGTACTCGATGCGCACGCCAAGGGCGAGCGCACGCGCGGTGAGGATTTCGATGAGCCGCCGCCGCCGGATGTTGTAAGCGTTGCCGCCCGGGGCCGCCGCCTGCCCGCCGCGGATGTGCACGACCTGTTCGTGCCAGCAGAAGGCGCTCGCGGTCAGCTGCTCCGCTGATTCCGCGTCCGCGGCCTGCATCCGGTCCAGCAGGTGCTGGCCGAAGGTCACCCCCCAGCCGGCCATGGAGTTGGCCTGGCTGCGCTCGTAGACGGTGATTTCGTGCTCGGCGGAGCGGAGCTTCAGGAGAATCGACAGGTACAGGCCCGCTGGCCCGCCGCCGATACAGGCGATCTTCACGGCTGTCCCCCCATTGCCCCGGAACCGTCTGACGCGGATCGCGTCAGAACACAGTAGCAACAGTGCGCACTGACTGTCCTAGCGAATCAGTGCATCAGCCGCAACCCAGACATTCCACAAGTAACAGAATTACCCCAAAAGGACGGCTACCGGAGAAGGCGATGTATCGAACACCGAGACGGAATGCCGACAGCCGCTCCGCGAGAGCCGGGCGGAGCGGCCAGGGCCGTAAATGATCATGATTGAATTCCGGTCGCGGGACGCGCCCCGGCCCGTCATTCCGGTGTAATCGTGACATGCCTGACAGTTAGTGAAATCAGGCTATTATGGGGTGGCCCCCGTAGCCCAAGGGCAGAGGCTGGCCCCCTAAAAGGGCCCTAGTGTCGGTTCGAACCCGACCGGGGGCACGTTTAGTGGGGCAGGGGCAAACAAAGCGGGCGACCGTGCATCCGCGTTTGCAACTGCAGGCGCAAAAGAACAATCGCCGCCTGCGTTCCCTGAGCTTGACCGGCGTTTCGAAAGCTGGGGAAGGCTAAGCGCCGAAGAGCCGCAGTTTGCGGCGGATCTCGTACTCGTGAACGATGGCGGCCGCGTAACGGTCGCAGATGCCGTGTTCGTCGGCGAGCCAGTTGACTCGTTCCTCGCGGCGCAGGAAGGCTGGTCCGGATTCCAGGTGGGTGAACCACTCGGCCAGCTCACGGCCGGTTTGGCCAGGGATGCGGGCGATGAGGCTTTTGTGCATGTCTGGTGTGTGGATCAGCGCCATAGGCACCTCCGGGTCGGAAGCCACTTTTAGTCGAGACTGCCTCACCCGGAAGCCGCTGACAAGACCCAGTTCGCAACCTTCTCGTAATATTCCGTTTGTCGTTAGGTGACCGAGGAACCAGTCTCCACGGGCAGGGTATTGACGCCGTCGACATGGTCGAAGATGCCCGGGGCGTTCTGGAATGATCCGCTTGTATTGTGTCTGAGGGTCGAGCCCGCGATGCTGAGCGTGCCGCCGCCGGCGTCGACCACGAAGAAGATGGCGCCGCCGCCCTCGGGGGCGGTATTGCCGCTCATCGCCGTGCCGTCGATGAGCAGGTTGTAGCCGTTGCCGTCGGTGTAGATCGCGCCGCCGCTGCCGCCGCCGGGGGTGCCCGACCCGGCCGGGTTCGCCCCCGAACCGGTTGCCGTGTTGCCGGTCAGCAGGCTGTCGTAGACGGCGAAGTTCGCGTAGAGGCCGCTGAGCGCGCCGCCGTTGGAGCAGGAGTTCCCGGTGAACGTGTCGTGGGTGATGTACACCGGGACCGGCAGGTACATGCCGGTGGCGCGGATGGCGGCGCCGCCGAGGTCGGGCCCGGTGGCGTAGCACCGGTTACCGCTGAAGACGGAGTCGACCACCTTGAGCTGGCCGCCTTCATCGAAGATGGCGCCGCCGCCGTAGCTCGCCGTGGGCGACTGCGGCGTGGCCGAGTAGGCATCGGTGAAGGTCAGGTTCTGCACCACCAGCTGCGGCCACTGCTGCTCGAAGCAGTCGCCCGTGGTGTACTTCTGGGCCTGGTCGCAGGTATTCAGGTACAGGATCCGGTTGACGCCGCCGCCGCTGAGGGTGACTTTGCCGCCGCCGTCCAGCACGACCTGGTGGCTGGTGTTCACTACCTTGGCGGTAGCGGTCATGGTGATCGTCACCGGCTGCGGGCCGCAGTCGAACGTGATGACACCGCCCGCGGCGACGGCCTGGACCACGGCCGCGGACGTGCAGCCGGCGGTTGTTCCGGTGCCGATGACGTGATCCGGGTGGCTGCTGTCGACGGCCTGGGCCGCCGCCGGCACGGCCGCGTTCCCGGCCGGATTGCCGGCCGCGAGCACACTGCCCCCGGGTACGGCCGGGCTGTCCGCGGCGGGCCCGCCCGACGCGGGCGCACTCGCCTTGGGCGCCTTGGCCGCTCTGGCCGGCGTAGCCGGGCGGACCGAGGCCAGCATCGGGCCGGCCGCGACCTGCACGGCTGGCCCGGTGCTGGCCCGGGCCGCCGGGAGACTCGGCGACGCGGGTACCGCCGGGGCCGCGGCCGGACCCGGCGCCCCGGGCGCGGCGCAGGCCGCGGCCCCGGCCAGCAGGAGACCCGCCAGTGCGAGACCACGGCCGACCCGCAGTCCCCGGCAAAACCAGTCGTAACGGCACACCACTCGCATAGCGTCCGATGCTAGTCCCGCCGGGGTGCCGGGACCAGTTCGTTAGTTAAGCCGCTCCAAGATCATCGCCATGCCCTGGCCGCCGCCGACGCACATGGTCTCCAGGCCGATCGTCTTGTCGTGGAACTGCAGGCTGTTGATCAGCGTGGTCGCGATCCGGGCCCCGGTCATGCCGAACGGGTGCCCGACGGCGATGGCGCCGCCGTTCACGTTCAGCCGGGCCTCGTCGACGCCCAGGTCCCGGTAGGAGGGAATGACCTGAGCGGCGAACGCCTCGTTGATCTCTACCAGGTCGACGTCGCTGACTGCCATCCCGGCCCGCTTCAGCGCCTGCCGGGACGCGTCCACCGGGCCCAGGCCCATGATCTCCGGCGACAGTGCGCCGACTCCGGTCGAGATGATGCGGGCCAGCGGGGTAAGGCCGAGTTCGGCCGCCTTCACGTCGCTCATCACGACCAGGGCGGCGGCGCCGTCGTTCAGCGGGCAGCAGTTTCCCGCGGTCACCGTGCCGTGCTCGCGGAAGGCGGGCTTGAGCGCGGCGATCTTCTCCAGGCTGGTGCCCGGCCGCGGGCCGTCGTCGGCCGCGACGACCGTGCCGTCGGGCAGCGTCACCGGGGTGATCTCCCGCTGCCAGAACCCGTCGGCCAGTGCCTTCTCGGCCAGGTTCTGCGACCTGACCCCGAACTCGTCCTGCTCGGCCCGGGTGATGCCGCGCAGCGCGGCCAGGTTCTCCGCGGTCTGGCCCATCGCGATATAGATGTCGGGGGCCTGGTCGTCCTCGCGCGGGTCGTGCCAGGGGGTCTCGGCCTCCGCCGTCGCCACGGTCCGGGCCTCGGCGCCGGCGAACACCGGGTTGCGGGTGTCGGGCAGGCTGTCGCTCGAACCCTTGACGAAGCGGGACACCGTCTCCACCCCGGCGGAGACGAACACGTCGCCCTCGCCCGCCTTGATCGCGTGGAAAGCCATCCGGGTGCTCTGCAGCGACGAGGAGCAGTAGCGGTTGACCGTGGTGCCGGGCACGCCGTCCAAGCCGAGCAGCGTCGCGGTCACCCGGGCGATATTGAACCCCTGCTCACCGCCGGGCAGCCCGCACCCGACGATCAGGTCCTCCACCGCGTTCGCGTCCAGCTGCGGGACCTTAGCCAGCGCTGCCGTCACGATCTGGGCGAGCAGGTCGTCGGGTCTGATTGAGGTCAGTGACCCCTTGAACGCGCGGCCGATGGGGGAACGGGCGGTCGCTAC
>DASWUW010000545.1:0-2765 GCA_036406335.1 Trebonia sp. | reverse complement strand
GGATCGCGCCGCAGGGCGGCGGCCTGCTCACCCCGCGCGAGCAGCAGGTCGCGGTGCTGGCGGCGGCCGGGCGCACCGACGCGCAGATCGCCGCCGAGCTGGCCATCTCGGCCCGCACCGTCTCCACCCACCTCACCAGTGTCTACGGCAAGCTGGGGGTGAGCACCCGCCGCGATCTCCCGGAGGCGCTGTGAGCCGGCCGGCTACGTAGCCGGCCGGCTCGGGTTACGTATTCTCCCGGCGCCCCGCCCCGTTCTAACATGCGTTTCTGTGAACGTGGACGTGCTGGGGGACGTGGCCGTGCGCAGCGGGACGGCCACGGTGAGCGGCCTTGCCCTCGGCGGGCGGCGGGCCCGGGTCGCGCTAGTGGCCCTGGCCCTGTCCGGCGGGCCGGTTCCGGCCGAGCGCCTGGCCACGCTGATCTGGGGCGACACCCTCCCGCCGACCTGGCAGGCGGCCCTGCGGGGGGTGATCCGCGGACTGCGGGTGGCGTGCGCGGCGGCCGGCGGCGGGGACCAGCAGGTGATCGTTACCGTGCCGTCGGGCTACCGTCTCGCCGACCACGTCGTGGTGGACGTACGCAGTGCGGGCGAGGACGTGCGCCGGGCCGCCGCCCTGCTCCGCCAGGGGCGGCTGCAGGCGGCCGCCGACCTCGCCGACCCGGTCTCGCGGCGGCCGGGCGAGCAGCTGCTGCCGGGCGAGGACGGCGGCTGGCTCGGCCCGCACCGGAGCGCCCTCGACGCGACCGCACTGGACGCGCTGCTGCTGGTCGCGGAGGCGGCCGGCGGCCTGGGTGACCACCGCCGGGCGGTCGCGACCGCCCGGCGGGCGGTGGCCGCCCAGCCGCTCGCCGAGAGCACGCACCGGGCGCTGATCGCCGCCCTGGACCGGTCGGGAGACCGGGCCGGGGCGGTACGGGCGTACGAGCACTGCCTGGCCGTGCTGGGCGAGCAGCTGGGCATCGACCCGAGCCCCGAGACCGTCCAGGTTTACCTCGCCGCGCTGCGCGACCAGGGAGCCGGAACTCCCGCCCGGGTTCCGGCGGAGACGTCCTCGTTCATCGGGCGGGAGGCCGAGCTGTCCGCGCTCGCCGGGGCGATCGGCCGCCCCGGGCTGGTCACCGTCACCGGCCCGGGCGGGGTGGGCAAATCCCGGCTGGCCGTGCACGTCGCCGCGGCGCGCGGCGGGTTCGCCGGCGGGCGGCTGTGGGTCGCGCTGGCCTCGCTGGCCGAAGACGCGCTGGTCGCCTCCAGCGTGGCCCTGGAGATCGGGGTGCCGCTAGGGACGGAGGACGCCGCGCTGGCGCTGGCCGATCACCTCGCCCCGCTGGGGCGGGTCCTGCTCGTCCTGGACGGCTGCGAGGCGGTGGTCGACGGGATCGCCTCCCTCATCGCGGCGCTGCTGGCGCGGGTCCCGCTGCTGACGGTGGTGGCGACCAGCCGGCGGCCGCTGTCGGTCGAGGGAGAACGGCTGCTGAACCTGGCTCCGCTGCCCCCGCCGGACGCCGCGGCCGGCCTGCTCGGCAACGGGCAGGTACGCCTGCTGATCGACCGGGTGCGCGAGTCCGGCGGCGACCTCATCATCGACGACGCGGTCGTGCCGCACCTGATCGCGCTGTGCCGCCGCTGCCGCGGGCTGCCGCTGGCGCTGGAGCTGGTCGCGGCCCAGCTGACCGCGATGCCCGTCGGCGACCTGCTCGATCACCTCGGCCAGACTCCGGCGGAAGCGGACGGGCTGCGCTCGATCGCGCGCAGCAGCTACCTGCTGCTGGAGGACGACGAGGCGGCCGTCTTCCGGCGGCTGGCCGTGCTCGACGGGCCGGCCGGACTGCCGCTGATCCGGGAGGTGGTATCGGGCGGCCGGATCGCTCCGGTGCGGGTGGTGCGGATCCTGCGTGAGCTGACCGCCCGCGGGCTGCTCGTCGTCGACCGTTCCGGGCCCCGCTGGCGCTACGCCCAGGACGACGACCTGCATCGCTTTGCCCGGGAGCTGCTGGTCGCCGGGGGCGAGGAGCCGGCCGCCTACGAACGGCTGGCCGACGCCCTCCGCGGACGGCTGCCCGATGACGCCCGGGCCGCTCCGGGCTTGTTCCGGGCCGAGATCACCGACATGATCGGCTCGGTGCGCTCGCTGTTCGGGGCCGCGCTCGACGGCCGCGCGGATCTCGGCCGCAGCCAGGAGCTCGCCTTCCGGCTGCACCGCTACTTCTCCGCGACCAGCGTCGACGAGGGCCGTTTCTGGCTCGCCCGGCTGCTGGCGGGCCAGGCGGCGGGACCGTGGACTCCGTACGCGACCTATGCCCTCGGCTACCTGAGCTACTGGTCCGGCGACACCGCCGACGCCCTGCGCGATTTGCAGAGCGCGGTGCGGATGCTCGACGGCGCCCAGGACTCCTACCGGGCGCGGGCGCTGATCTTCCTGGCCGGACTGCTCGACGACATCGACCGGGGAACCGAGGCGGTGGAGCATGTCCGCCTCTCGATCGAGGCCGCTGCCCCGTTCGACTTGGACGTGCAGGTATCGGCGGCCATGGGGATGGGCAGCGTGCTGGCCGAGCGGGCCGACCCGGCGGCGGCCCGCTACGCCCGGGACGCGATCGGGTTGTGCCGCCGCGGTGCCTCGGCCGAGCAGCTGACCGTTGCCCTCCCGACCGCCGCGATGGTGTGCTGGCAGGTGGGCGCGCTGGACGAGGCGCGGGCCTACGTCGCCGAGGCGCTGCCCCGGCACGCGGGAACCCAGCGCATCGCCCGGGTCGTGCTGCTGTC
>DASWUW010000544.1:0-1732 GCA_036406335.1 Trebonia sp. | reverse complement strand
TCAGGCGCCACGATCGTGGAGTTCCTGAAGCTGTTGCCGGTGTAGGTGAACGGCGGGAACGCCTCGTCGAAGGTGATGTCGATGAGGCCGCCGTCCTTGAACGCCTGCGACTGCTCGATTTCCGGGATCACGTGCTCCAGGAACAGGTCCGAGGCGTACAGGCCGCCGGTGTAGTTCACCGGGGGCTTCGCGGTGGTCGGGTTGGCGAAGCCGCCCGACAGGTTGTTCCCGTGGCACACCGCGTCGTGGGCGTCGCTGCAGTTGTTCGGCGAGATCCAGCTGAACGCCGGGGTCGTCGACTCGCTCTGCAGGTCGTGGTAGAGGCCGCCCGAAGTGTCGAAGAGGTTCGCGATATGCGCCGAGTTGCAGTCGCCCGACTGCAGCACCGACTCGAACCAGGGGAACGGGAAGTGCTTCGGCACGTACTGGTCGGTGGCGTTGGCGCTGCCCGGGTTGGCCTGGACGGTGCTGCCGGTCGCGCCGGGGGCGGCGTACGGCGCCCCGCAGACCGCGGTGCCCGCCGAGTGCGGGGAGCTGCCGGTGTCGGGGTTGTTGAGGTCCTGCGCGTAGCCCTTCCAGCTGGTCTTGGCCGCGTCCAGCTGGTTGAACAGCGTCGGGACGGAGGACGGGTACACGCACCCGTTGCTGCCCGCCGCGGCGTTCGGGCCGACCGCGGACACCAGCTGGCCGTAGTTCCGGTTGGTCCTGACCGAGCCCTTGGTGTTCACCGAGCCGGCGAAGCTGTCGTAAGACGGGCAGTCGGCCTGCGTGTCGGGCTGGGTCGCCTGGCCGCTGACCAGCGAGATGTAGTTGTCCAGGCTGAAGTGCCCGGTCCCGTAGTAGTTCTTCAGCAGTGCACCCTGCTGCGGCAAGGTCTTCCACAGGTAGGTGTTGTTGTTGAGGCCGGTGAAGGTGGCGTCGTAGGACTTGTTCTCCAGGATGATCAGCCAGACGTGCTTGATCTTGCCCGGCTTGATCCCGAGGCCGTCCTTGCTGGCGTGCTGGGCGGCGGCCTGCGGCTGCGAAGGTGCTGCGGTCGCCCCTGCCGCCGTCAGCGTGAGCGTCCCTAGAGCTAGGGCGCTCACCGCAGCGGCGGCAACGGCTGGGCGGCGCCAGAACGAGCTGGCGAAAAGACTCATAGGGTTCTTCGTAACGAGTGCCGGTGAACCCTGGGCAAACAGAACCTGAAGATCACGTCAATGTGATCTGAGAATCTCTTCCCAGAAACTTTGACGGCGGCCGCCACGGGACTAGAGCGCCCGGATGCTGCTGTGCGCGGCCCCGCAGGGCGGGCCGGCCGCCAGCGCCGCGGGCCAGGGTTACCGTGGCCACGCGGGCGAGCAGTGCTCTTCCCGAGCCCGGCCCACTCTCCGGCAGCTAAGACCACTTTTTCTAACTTCCCATCAGTTCGGACTACTTGGCGCCCGATATGACGGATATATGCCGCCCGAATTGATGGACAGTGGAACTGAGCCGTCCGAACTGATGGGTAGTGGGCGGGTGCGGCGGTCAGGACGGTACAGCTTCGGCCCGGTAGGTCGCGACGACCGCCGCGGCGGTCTCCCGCAGGTCGTGCCGGACCTCCGGGGGAGACGTCACCACGACGTCACCGCCAAAGCTGAGCAGCACGCGGGCGGCCGGCACAGCGGCGAACCGCAGCGTCACCGCCGCCCATTCGCCGTCTCCGGCTGTTCCGCCGTCTCCGGCCGGTCCGCCGCCCGGCGGGCCGTCC
>DASWUW010000543.1:0-1762 GCA_036406335.1 Trebonia sp. | reverse complement strand
GCCCGGACAGTGGGCGCGGAGCCAGGCGGGCGGGACGGATCACGCCCAGAGAGTATCCAAAATCAGCGCGCATTGAGCCGAACATGCGGAGCGACGAGCCCCGGCTGCGGCTGGATCTTCAGGTCTAGCAGCGCGGCGTTCATCACGCTGTAGAAGACCGGGCCCGCGACCTCGTCGCCGAAGTAGTCCGTGCTCGTCTTGGGATCCTGCACGTTCACCGCGACGACGACCCCGGGGTCGTTGCCCGGCGCCATGCCGATGTAGCTGGCCCCGTAGGCGCACAGCGGGTTGCCCTTCGGGCACGCTTTCTCGCCTTCCGGGGCGGGCTCGCTGGCGGTCCCGGTCTTGGCCGCGATCGCGTAGCCGGCGATTTCGCCCCAGCGCTGGTTCGCCGCGTCGTCCACCCCGGGCACCTGCTGCAGGATCGGGATCAGTTCCCCGGCGGTCTTAGCCTGGATGACCCGTTTCGACGCCGGCGCCCGGGCCGCGGCGTACTGGCCCGCCGCGTTGTAGGTGCCGGCCACGAGCGTGGGCTGAACCCGGACCCCGCCGTTGGCGATCGTCGCGTACACGCTGGCCATCTGCACCGCGTTGACCGAGAGACCCTGCCCGTAGGCCAGGGTGTACCGCTCGTCCCCGGCCCACTTCGACGGCGGCGGCAGCGCGTACGGCGCGTACGCGGCACTCGGCTCCTCGCCGCTCAGGCCGAGGCCGGTCGGCTCGCCCAGGCCGAAGTTCTTCAGGTACTGGTACTGGAGCTGCTCCGGGACGCTCTGCACGACCTGCGACATGCCGATGTTGGAGGAGTTCGCGATGACGCCGGCGACCGTGTAGTCCTCCCCCGGCGCCCACTCGGCGTCGTGGATGGACTGCCCGCCCCGGTAGATCGAGTACGGGATCTTGTAGGTGCTCATCGGGGTCACGCTGCTGTTCTCGAACGCGGCCGCGGCGGTGATGACCTTGGCCGTGGAACCGGGCGCGAACATGTACTGGTCGGGGATGTCGGAGCCGTCACCCGGGTTGGGCCACTGCGCCATGGCGAGGATGGCACCGGTCTTCGGCTGGATGACCACCACCGAGCAGTTCTTCGCCTTGGTCTTTTTAACCTCCTGCTTGCAGGCCAGCTGCGCCTGGTACTGCAGGGCGGGCTCGATCGTCAGCCTGACGGACGCGCCGTTCCTGGCCGGGATGTCCTGCGAGCCCGCGAGCGGGATCTGCTCGCCGTACACGCCCACGTCGACCTGCCGGCTGCCGGCCGTGCCGGTGAGCAGCTTGTTGTACTCCTGCTCCAGCCCCGAGTAGCCGTTGATCGCGCCGGTAGCCGGGTCGACGTTGCTGAGGCCGACCAGGTTGGCGGTCGCGGTGCCGTTGGGGTAAACCCGGGCGAAGGTGCCGGCCGACGTGAAACCGGGGACGTTGAAGGCGGCGATCTTGGCCTCGTCAGCCGTCGAGACGCCCCGGGCCAGCACCACGTACTTCGGGGAGGTCGGGTGCTGGAGGAGCTGGAGCACCTGGGCCGCGGTCAGGCCGAGCGGGCCCGCGGTCTCGGCGGCCACGGTGGCCAGCTGGCCGGCCGGAATCAGGGTGGGGTCGGCGGTGACCAGGTACGTCTCGACGGTCATGGCCAGCAGCGCGCCGTTCGCGCCGTAGATGGCGCCGCGCATGGCGGGCAGCGTGATGGTAGTCAGCTGTTCCTTGTTGGCCTTGGTCTTGTAGTAGGCCGAGTCCACGCCCTGCAGCTGGACGAGCCGCCCGGCGAACA
>DASWUW010000542.1:0-1500 GCA_036406335.1 Trebonia sp. | reverse complement strand
TACCGGCTGGGCCGCCGCTGCGCCGCGGACTTCATCGCCCTGCTGGACCAGGTGCTCCGGGCGTTCCCGGCCGCCCCGGTGATCGTCATGATCTGCGACAACGACAGCAGCTGCCACGCCCGTGCGGTCACCCGCTACCTGGACGGGCACCCTCGCCTGGAGGTGCTGTACGGCGCCCGGTACAGCCCGCACGACAATCCGGCCGAGCGGATCTGGGGAGCGCTGAAGAACTACTGCCGCATCAAGCTACGTTTGCCTTGTCGACGATGCGGCGGAGCCGTTCGTCGTAGGCGTGGTTGTTGCGCCAGATGGTGTACCGGCGGATCATGCTGGCCTGTTCCTTGTGGCTGGCATGGTCGGTACCGTCCAGCGCGAAGTACCGCAACGCCGTGAACTGCGCCTCTATACGGTTTAACCAGGACGAATTCGTCGGCGTATAGGCGATCTCGACGTTGCTTGCCTTCGCCCAGGCGCCGACCCGGCCGTCCCGCCTGGTGGTCAGGTGCGGGCTGAAGTTGTCGCAGATGATCGCGATCCGGGTCGACGACGGGTAGAGGGAGCGCAGGTAGCGGCAGAACTCCAGGAACCGGGCCCGGGTCTTGCGCGGCTTGATGTGCCCGTACAGCTTGTCCTCGCCCAGCTCATAGGCGGCGAACAGATGCCGCACTCCCGCGGTGCGGGTGTAGGTCGCGCGCATCCGTGGCCGCGGTGCCCGGCCGGGCTCTTTGCCCTTGCCGCTGACCGCGGCCCACTGCCGCCCGGGCCTGGGCTGCAGGTTGAGCGGCCCGAACTCATCAACGCAGAAAATGACCTCCGGGTCGTCGTCCTCCGGGGTGATCTCGCGGTCGGCGATCGCGTAGAGCCGCTCGACCCGGGCTTTCTTCTCCGCATACCGCGGGTCCTTCGACGCCTTCCACGTTTTCAGCCGTTGAAAGCTGACGCCCTCCTGGCGGAGCAGGACCCGCAGGCCCTCGTGGCTGATGTCATCGACCACCCCCTCAGCCACCAGGAAATCGGCCAGCTTGGCCAGGCTCCAGGTGGAAAACGGCAGGTCATGCTCAACTGGTTTGGACTTGGCGAGCTTCTTGATCTCCCGCCGCTGGCCCAGCGTGAACTTCGGCGGATGACCACCCCTGTATTTCGGGTACAGCGACTCGAACCCGTCAGCGTTGAAGTTCCGGATCACATCCCGGGCCCGGTCCTCGCTGGTGAACGCCACCTTGGCGATCGCGGTCGCATCCATGCCCTGCGCGGACAGCAGCACCATCTGCGCGCGGCGCCAGGTCACCACCGACCCGCTGCCCCGGCGGATGATCCGCACCAGCCGCCGTCCCTCGTCATCATCGATCTCACGCACCTGCAGCCGTTCAGTCACCGGCCCAGTCTCGGGGATCAGCGCCAGCAAGGAAAGCCCCGGCCGGGGCAAACGTAAGCTGCTACGGCACTAGGTCGGACAGGTTGCCGTCGGGGCGGGCGCTGAGGATGGCGCGGGCGTAGTCC
>DASWUW010000541.1:0-4156 GCA_036406335.1 Trebonia sp. | reverse complement strand
CGGCCGCCCGCGCCAGCGCCGACCCGACCGGCGGCGCGCCGGCCGCCCAGCCGAACTCGGCCGGCAGCGGGGCATCGGGCAGCAGCTCGAGCGAGGCGCCGGGCGCCGGGCTTGGCCCGGTCATCGCCGATGCGAGCATTCCCATCACCCAGCCGCCCATCGCCTTGGGAGTCAGCGGCGGCAACGGGGACTCGGGCAGGAAGATGGTGACCATGCGGTTCAGATAGTGAAAGGCGACGGCCACCCCGGCCAGCTCGGGCAGGCTGCCGGCCGGGGCCGGCTGAGCGTTGCCTGGCCGACCGGTTCCCCGCGCCCAGACGGCGGCGTCCCGCAGCTCGGGATCGGCCACGTCCTCGAACCGTCCGGCCGCTACCTCCGCCGACGCCCGCCCGTCGACCAGTTCGCGGACGGCCGCGGAGTGGACCGCGACGCAGTAGGGACACTCGTTGGCGACTGAGACCGCGGCGGCCACGACCTCCTTCTGCGCGCGGGAGGCAGACCCGTTCGCCAGCAGCGTCTCCCGCAGCATGACCCAGCTCGCGGCCAGCGCGGCGGGCGCGGGCGAGTGCAGCACCAGCGGCGGCGCGACCAGGCCGAAGTCCCGCTCGGCCTGGTCGTAGACAGCGGCCACGAGCCCGGCGGCGCGACCGGGCAGTACCGGCGAAACATACCGGATCTGGGCAAGGCTGCGGCGGACGCCGCTCGTCAGCAGCGGGCTGCTCATCGCGTCGCCAGGGTGGGCATGAGCCGGAACACCTCGCGCCTGGCGCTGGTGGCGCCGTCCGGCGCCGGAGCGCCGTAGCTGACCTCGATGCCTCGTTCGCGCGCCGCCGCCACGATCGCGGGGACGGACCGTTCCGCCAGGGCGGCGATGGTCAGGGCCGGGTTGACGGTCAGCCCGCACGGCACCGCTGAGCTGTCGGTGACGAAGATGCCCGGGTGACCGCGCAGCTCATGCCGGTCGTCAAGCGCGGACGTGGCGGGATCGTCGCCGATGCGGCACGACGACAGCGGATGCACCGTGTAGGCGCCGACGACGTCGTTGGTCCAGGGTCGCACCCGGGCCAGGCCGTCCCGCTCCAGGATGTCCCTCAGCTCGGCGTCGGCCTCGGCCCAGCCGCGCAGGGTCTCCGCCGTCGGCCGGTACGACAGGCTGCCGCGTCCGAGCATCTGCTGCGAGATCCGCACCGCGTTGCCGGTCGGCGGCGGGGCCCCGAAAACGCCCTCATTGTTGTCTTCCGACATGATGAAGATCGTCAGCCAGGACTTCCAGTGCCTGAGCATCTCCTTCTTCTCGACCCCGAACCAGCCAGGCCCGTCGGCGCCCGGCGCCTGCGCGAGGATGGTGCCCAGGCCGGGCGGGAAGTACAGCTGCTCGAGCGAGAACCTTGAGTGCTCGGGAAGCGAGGCGTCCAGCCGGTCCCAGCTGGCCACGCTCGGTCCCCGGCCGATCTGGTTGGCCTCGTACGCGAGCCCGCCCGGCCGGGACAGGCCAAGCACGTCGCGGACCTTCTGCTCGTCGATGACGGCGGTGTTGAGCCGCTCGCCGTTACCGGAGAAATACCGGCCGACCGCGTGCGGCATCGGGCCGAGGCCGTCCTGCGAACGCTGCAGGATCACTGGCGTGGCTCCCGCCCCGGCGGCCAGGATGACGATCTTGGCGTCGATCGTCCCGCCGCCGACCGTCACCCGGTAGTCCTCGTCGTCGATCACGTTGTAGTGCATGCGGAACAGGCCGTCGTCGGTCTTCTCGAGCCGCTGGACCTCGTGCAGCGGCCGGATCTCGGCCCCGTGCGAGACGGCCGCAGGCAGGTAGTTGAGCAGCAGGGAGCGCTTGGCGTCGAACCGGCAGCCAGCCATCATCCAGTTGCAGTTGGTGCACTGCGCGGTGTCGATGGCCACGTTGGCCGGGTTGGCCGTCCGCCCGGCGTGATCGCAGATTGCCGCCCACAGCCCGCCCGGGTAGGTGACTTCATTCCAGTCCTGCCGGCTGATCGGCAGCGCCTCGGCGACCCGGTCGTACCAGGGCTCGAGCGCGTCCCTGGTGATGGCCTGCGGCCACATCCGCCGGCCGATGCTGCCCTGGCGCTCGAATATGAACCGCGGCGCGCGGGGCATGGTGCCGAAGTACACGACGCTGCCGCCGCCGACGCAGTTCCCGCCGAGCACGCTCATGCCGTCGCCCGCCACGAAGTCGAAGATCCGCGTGGAGGACGTTCCTAGCTTGAAGTCGTGCTCGAACTCGTCACTCGGCACCCACGGGCCACGTTCCAGGATGACGACCCGTGCCCCGCCGGCCGCCAGGTGGTACGCAGTGATGGCGCCGCCGAAGCCGCTGCCGACGATGACGATGTCGGTCCGTTCCCTGCCCCTCGAGTCATTGTCTGTGCCGTTCATCATGCCGGGTCTCCTGCCGGTGTCGTATCGGGGTGGATGCGCGCCAGCTGGCGGCCGTAGGAAAAGTCGGAGAACCGCCACAGGCCGTCCGGCCCCGGCGCCGCGAAACCCATGGTCGCCAGCCCGGGATGGCCGTTTTCGATGGCGCCGGCGGTGCCGGTGTGCGCGGCGGTGTCAAAAGCCATGAAGCAGAAAAGCGCCGCGAGTATCCAGAATTCTTTCTCCGGGTGATCGGGGTCGGTCAGCCCGCGCAGCAGTTCTGTGCGCTGCTCGAAACCGAGGGAAACGAATGCCGGAGCGTCACCGTCGAGCGCGACGCCGTTCGCAGTGGCATATTCGACGGCGTGTTCGTTGAGAATGCCCACGAGGTCGGGCAGGGTTTCCGAGATCCCGGTGGCTGGCGTATGCAGCAGTTCGATCGCGCCGGCCGCGACCGCCCCGGCCCCGGCGGCGGCGCCGGCGATCGCGATATCATCGGGGAAGCGCCGCTCGCCAGGGACAAAAGTATCCGCGAATGCTTCCAGCGTGAGCAGATAGCGGCGGTCCGCTGCCTGGTTATCCAATTTTTCCTCCAGCGGAATGGCACGGTAGGCGTCATCTGCATTCTGCGGTTCGGCCACCGCGGATGACTTCTCTCGTTCTGCTCTATCGCGCGCCCGTCCGCCGGGCCGTAACTGCGCCTCGTAGTGATCGCGTATCCGCTGGCGCCAGAGCTCGTAGGACGGCACCGGCCCGCTGGGGGCCGAGGTGACGGCGCTGTCATCCGCTACCGCGACCGCCTTGTCGACCGACGCGTCGGTCAGCGCCAGGCAGGCGATGCGGGTTTGCTCGGGGACCAGCCCTGAGTGGGCACGGGCCTTGACCGCGAACACGCAGCCGACGGCCAGCTGTGCTCCGTGCGTTCCGGCGGCCCGCCGCAGCGCGGCCAGGCCGTCGGAGTCGCTGCCGCCCGCGAAGGTGGCGGCGAGCCCGATCCCGCTCCACAGGTCGGCCTGCCGGTGGGCGGCGAACCGCTCGACGGCGGCGGCCACGTCAGGCGCGCGGCCGCCGCAGATGAACCAGAGCGCTCGTCCGATGCCCTGGTCGATCGCGCGCCCGAAGTAGCCGGGCGCCTGCGCCCACGGGTAGGGCTTGGGCGTGTACTGCGCGTCCACCCAGCGCGGGGTGTCGAAATAGGCCCGGTCGAAGCCGTAGCCGTCGACCGCGAGCCAGCTCATCGTCGGGTAGTAGGGGTCGCCGCTCAGGTCAGGGACCACCTTCTTCCACAACGGCCTCGGGAGCCGCGCCATCGCGAAGCCGATGCCGATGTAGGCGAGGAAGATATGCGGACTGCCCGGGCCGCGCAGCAGGTCACGGGTGCGGTGCCCGCGCCCGGTCGAGTCGAGGATGGTGAACGCCATCGTCGCACCCTCGTACGCGAAGCCCCGCAGTCCGGCGTCGACCAGGTCAAGTCGCCGCTCCAGCTCCCACTGGCCGCGGGTTTCCATGCCCCACTCGAACCCGCAGATAACCGCCTGCGGGATGGCCTCAAGCCGCTGCGCCGGCCCGTTCGCCCCTGTCACCGCAGCGGGCGCACCCGGGAAACCGCGTTTGGCGAAAGTAACGTCCGCAAGCTGAGGCGACAGCAGGTACCTGCGCACGGATCCGAAAGCCGTCGGCATGGTCTCTCCTCGAAGTACTTGCCGGAAACTTGCAGTAACGGTTTGTTAAGGAAAGGTTTGGAATTACCCGGAGCGGTCACTCGAACCGGGCCCGGATT
>DASWUW010000540.1:0-2527 GCA_036406335.1 Trebonia sp. | reverse complement strand
GCCCCCGGACCGGCCCGACTATCCTAGTGAGGGATGACCGAGGAGAACGACGCGAGCTCACCGCGGCGCAAGCCCCCGCAGGTGAAGTTCCGGACCTGGATCGACCAGCAGGTGGACGACGCCGAGCGGCGCGGCCTGTTCGACGACCTGCCGGGCAAGGGCAAGCCGCTCAACTTGAAGTCGGGGCCGGCCGACGGGGACTACGGGGCCCAGTGGGTACGGGATTACGCGCGCCGCGAGGGCGTCCCGGTCGAGGAGATGCTGCCCACCCCGCTGCGGCTGCGGCGGGAGATGGAGCGGCTGGCGGAGACCGCGGGGGAGTTCCGCACCGAGGCGGAGGTCCGCGAGGCCGCCGCCGAGCTCAACCGGCGCATCGCCGAGTGGCGGCGCCTCCCGGTCGGGCCGCCGATTCACGTCCGCCTGGTCAACGCGGACGACCTGGTCGCCCGCTGGCGCCGGGCCCAGTCGCCCCGCCCCGCGCCGCCATCTGGGTCTGCGGACACGCCGCCGCTCACGTCAGCGGACACATCGCCGCCGCGCCGCTCTCGCCGCCCGCGCTGGCGCGGTCTCGGCCGGGGCCGCGCGTGATCGGGCGACGTTAGCACCCAAATCTGGGAGCAAACGTCGCCCGTCGTTCTGCCACCCTAGATAACAGCAACAAGCGCGGAGCGCGGCGGCCGGGCTCCGCGTGCCGCCGGGAACGGCGGCCCTACGACGGAAGCCGGACCGCGCTCTCCGGGTGCGCCGCCAGGGTCTGCTCGCCGTGCGGGGCGTCGCCCGAGTCGATGTGCCGCAGCACGCCGAGGCCGGGGTCGTTGGACAGCACCCGCTCGAGCTTGGCCGCCGCCAGCGGCGTCCCGTCGGCGACGCTGACCTGGCCGGCGTGCAGCGACCGGCCGATGCCGACCCCGCCCCCGTGGTGGAACGACACCCAGGTGGCCCCGGAGGAGGCCGAGGTGAGCGCGTTCAGCAGCGGCCAGTCGGCGATCGCGTCGGACCCGTCGGCCATCGACTCGGTTTCCCGGTAGGGGGAGGCGACCGACCCGGCGTCCAGGTGGTCGCGGCCGATGACGAGGGGGGCGGAGACCGCGCCGGAGGCGACCAGCTCGTTGAAGGCCAGCCCGGCCTTGTCCCGCTCGCCGTAACCGAGCCAGCAGATCCGGGCGGGCAGCCCCTGGAACTCGACCCGCTCCTGCGCGGCGTGAATCCACTTGCTCAGGTGCTCGTTGCCGGGAAACAGCGTCAGGACCGCCTCGTCGGTGGCGCGGATGTCGGCCGGGTCGCCGGACAGCGCGGCCCAGCGGAACGGTCCCTTGCCCTCGGCGAACAGCGGCCGGATGTACGCCGGGACGAAGCCGGGGAACGCGAAGGCCCGGTCGAAGCCGCCCATCCGGGCCTCGTCGCGGATGGAGTTCCCATAGTCGAAGACCTCGGCCCCCGCGTCCAGGAAGCCGACCATGGCGGCCACGTGGGCGGCCATAGACTGCCGGGCCCGTTCGGTGAACTCCACTGGTTTCCTGGCCGCGTAGTCGGGCCAGTCCTCCAGCTCGACTCCCTCGGGCAGGTAGGACAGCGGGTCGTGAGCGGAGGTCTGGTCGGTGACGACGTCGGCCGGGACACCGCGGCGCAGCAGCTCGGGCAGCACGGCGGCGCAGTTGCCGGCCAGCCCGACCGACAGGGGCCGGCGCTCGCCCTTCGCCGCCAGGCAGAGCCGCAGCGCGTCGTCGAGGTCCTCGGCGACCACGTCCAGGTAGCGGTTGGCCGCCCGGCGCACCAGCCGGGCCGGGTCGACGTCGACGACCAGGCAGACGCCGTCGTTGAGAGTCACCGCGAGAGGCTGGGCGCCGCCCATGCCGCCGCACCCGCCGGTCACGGTGAGCGTCCCGGCCAGGGTGCCGCCGAACCGCTTGGCCGCCACCGCGGCGAACGTCTCGTAAGTGCCCTGCAGGATGCCCTGGGTGCCGATGTAGATCCAGGACCCGGCGGTCATCTGCCCGTACATCGTCAGCCCGGCCGCCTCCAGGCGGCGGAACTCGGGCCAGTTGGCCCAGTCGCCGACCAGGTTGGAGTTGGCGATCAGCACCCGGGGCGCCCACTCGTGGGTGCGGATCACCCCGACCGGCTTGCCCGACTGGACCAGCATGGTCTCGTCTTCGCGGAGCTGGGTCAGCGTGGCGACCATCGCGTCGAACGCGCCCCAGGACCGGGCCGCCCGGCCCGTGCCGCCGTAGACGACCAGGTCGTCGGGACGCTCGGCGACCTCGGGGTCGAGGTTGTTCATCAGCATCCGCAGTGGTGCCTCGGTCTGCCAGGACCGGGCGGTGAGCGTGGTGCCGCGCGCTGCGCGGACTGTTCTGGCGCCTTCCATGCTTATCGAGTCCCCTCTGATCGGCAGCGGCTAACGGCCGCCGCCCGGTGAATTAACCCAACGCCGTCCCGGATGTCACCCCAGCGGGCCTGCGGCCTCCTCGGCGGCGCCCAGCGCCGCGCCGGAGGCGACGTAGCCGACCGCCGTCTCGATCTCCGG
>DASWUW010000539.1:0-1505 GCA_036406335.1 Trebonia sp. | reverse complement strand
CCCGGTGATGCTCTCCGGCCCGCCGTCGGCGGCGGCGGCGTCTTCGAGGGCGGCGGTCAGCTCGACCCGGCCGTCGCCCGCGCAGTCGACGCTGAGCAGGCCGACGACGGCGCCGCAGTCGCGCATCGCGCCGGCCAGGGTGCCGGCCAGGGTGCCGGCCGAAACCGCGGCCGAACCGTCCGCCGGAGCGTCGGCCGGCACGGCGATCAGCCAGGTGCCGGACAGCGCGGGCCCGGCAACGTCGGCGACCGGCTCCCAGCGGACCCGGTAGCGCCAGCCGGCCAGAGCGGCGTCGTCCCGTTCCTGGCGGCGCCAGCGGGCCAGCGCGGTCAGCACCGCGGGGAACGGCTGGTCCGTGTCCACCGCGAGGGAACTGGTCAGCCCGGGCAGGTCGCCGTCCTCGACGGCGGCCCAGAAGCGCGATTCGGCCACGGTGTTCTGGTGACCCGTGTTCAAGTGACCAGTGTTCCCGCCGCCGGCCGGAATCCCGGCGCGAGCCGTAACCGGGGCGGGCCAGAAGCGCTGCTGCTGGAACGCGTAGGTGGGCAGTTCGGCCGGCCCGGCCGGGGGCAGCACCGCGGTCCAGTCGACGGCGGCACCGCGCACCCAGGCGTCGGCCAGGGCGGTCAGCAGCCGGGCCGCTCCCCCGTCGTCGCGCCGCAGCGTTCCCGTGACCAGTGTTCCCGTGACCGGCGTGCCGGTAACGGCGGCGCGCTGCCGCAGCTCGTCGAGGATGTCGGCTACCGGCACGGTCAGCACGGGATGGGGCGAGGACTCGATGAACACGCGGAACCCGTCGGCGGCGAGGACCTCGACGGCGCGCTCGAACTCGACCGGCGCCCGCAGGCTGGCGTACCAGTAGCCGGCGTCGAGCTCGGCGCCGTCGAGGTACTCCCCGGTCATCGCGGAGATCATCGGGACGGCGGCCCGCCGCGGGGCCAGCCCGTCGAGCAGGCCGCGGATCTCCGCTTCGAGGTCCTCGACCTGCGGGCCGTGGGAGGCGTAGTCGACCGGCAGCACCCGGGCCCGGATCCCGTCCGCCGCGCACGCAGTCACCAGTTCGCGAACCGCGGCCGGGTCACCCGAGACCACGCTGGCGGCGGGCCCGTTGACCGCGGCGAGCTGCAGGCAGGCGCCCAGGTCGGCGATCCTCCGGCGGACCTCCGCGGCGGGCAGCGCGAGCGAGGCCATCGCGCCGCGGCCAGCCAGCGCGGTCAGCGCCCGGGACCGCAGGGCGACGACCGCGGCGGCGTCGTCCAGGGAAAGGGCGCCGGCCACCACGGCGGCGGCGATCTCGCCCTGCGAGTGCCCGACGACCGCGTCCGGCGTCACCCCGGCCGCCTGCCACACCGCGGCCAGCGACACCATCACCGCCCACAGCGCGGGCTGTACCACGTCGACCCGGCCGAGGGCGTCCGCGTCGGCCAGCATGTCCTCCAGCCGCCAGCCGGTGAACGGCTCCAGCGCCGCCGCGCACTGCGCCAGGCGGGCCGCGAACACCGGGC
>DASWUW010000538.1:0-2571 GCA_036406335.1 Trebonia sp. | reverse complement strand
AACGCGGACTTCATCCTGGTCACGGTCGGCGAGGAGCTCGGCATGGTCGGGCTGTTCGCGCTGATGATGGTCTACACGCTGTTCGTCATGCGCGGCTTCAAGACCGCGCTGCTGATCCGCGACAACTACGGCAAGCTGCTGTCGGCCGGTCTGGCCGTGACGTTCGCCCTGCAGGTGTTCATCACCGCCGGCGGCGTCATGCGCGTCATCCCGCTGACCGGCCTGCCGATGCCGTTCCTGGCCGCCGGCGGTTCGGCGCTGGTGGCGAACTGGGTCGTGGTCGCGCTGTTGATCAGATTGTCCGACTCCGCGCGTCGTCCGCTGCCGCCGGCCATCCCGCTGACCGACGACGAGCTGCGGCAGATGCGCCTGGCCGCCGCCCAGAAGATGCCCTCGAACGCCTCTCCGGGCCGGCACGCGCAGCCGGCGGCGCCCCAGAACCCGGCCGGTTCGCCCCGGCCGCATCCGCTGGCGCAGCCCGGTCTCGGGCAGAGCAGTCTGGAGCAGAGCGGTCTCGGCGGCCCGGACCGGCCAACGCCTCCGGGCGCGACCGACCCCACCGAGCCGATGCCCGTCCGCGCGGCCGGTGCCGCGGGTGCCGCCGGCGCCGTGGCCGGCCCTGGACCGGCGGGTTCCGGTGACGTGACGCAGGCCGTCCCCTCCCAGCCGCGCGGCTACGGAGAGCACACGATGCTGCGCGCGGCGGAGCCGACACAGGCGATGCAGACCACATCCGGCCCGAGGACGGAACCGGAAGAGGGTCCGACGGAGTCCTATACCCCGGCGTTCGAAGACGAAGAAGACGACGACGTACGGACACGGCCGACCCCGGCACCCGGTGCGACCCCGGGTGACGCGCCGGGCCGGCCGGGCCCGTCTGAGCGGAGGTTCGGACCGTGAACCAGCCGATCAGGCGGGTGGCCCTGTTCTGCTTCCTGCTCATCGCCAGCCTGCTGGTGAGCTCTAATTACCTGCAGGTGGTCAACGCCGACAGCTACAAGGCCCGGGCCGGCAACCAGCGCAACATCCTGGACGCCTTCGCCTATCCCCGCGGCAGGATCCTCACCGCGGACGGCACGGTCGTCGCGCAGTCGGTGCCCTCGGGCGGCATCTCCTACAAGTACCAACGCCAGTACCCGCTCAAAGCCGACTACGCCAACGTCACCGGCTACAAGACGATCGGCTACGGCGCGACCGGCATAGAGTCGATCCTCGACGGCTACCTGAAGGGCACGGACAGCTCCGAGTCCGTGGCGAACTTCATGGACACGCTGACCGGCAAGTCCAAGAAGGGCGGCGACGTCCAGCTCACGCTGCAGAATCCGGTGCAGCAGGTCGCGATCAGCAAGATGGCGGGCAAGGTCGGCTCCGTGGTGGCCCTGGACCCGACCACCGGCGCGATCCTGGCGATGTACTCCAACCCGAGCTTCGATCCCAACGGGATCGCGTCCAACGACAGTGGCACCTCCGGTGCCGCGGGCAAGGCGCTGGAGGCCCAGAAGGACAAGCCGAACCTGAACCATGTCACGCAGGAGAACTACCCGCCCGGCTCGGTCTTCAAGATCGTCACCGCGGCTGCCGCGCTGGAGTCCGGCAAGTACACCGAGACCAGCGACACCGGTGGTCCCAGGGGCGCGCTGACCTGGCCCGGGTCGTCCAGCCAGCTCCCCAACGAGAACCACGCGACCTGCACGGGCTCGGACCTGAAGACCGCGCTGGCGCAGTCCTGCAACTCCATCTACGGCTACGTCGCCGACCAGCTCGGCGCGTCGACCATGGCCGAGTACGCGCAGAAGTTCGGGTTCGACAACCCGGGCCTGAAGATCCCGCTGACCGTGGCGCAGTCCAACTTCCCGACCGCCGCCTCGCTGGGCAGCGACTCGGTCGCGCTGGCCCAAGACTCGGTCGGCCAGAACGGCACCCAGGCCACCCCGCTGCAGGCGGCGATGATAGCGGCGGCGGTGGCCAACGGCGGCGTCATCATGCAGCCCTACCTGGTGGACAAGGAGACCGCGCCCAACGGCCACGTGACGTACAAGGGCTCGGACCACCAGCACGAGCTCAGCCAGGCGATGCAGCCGGCGACCGCGGCCACCCTGGACGACATGATGCAGAACGTCGTCGCCAACGGCACCGCGGCGCCGGACGCCGTCCCCGGTGTGCAGATGGGCGCCAAGACCGGTACCGCCCAGCGCGGCACGAACCAGAACCCGCTGGCCTGGTTCGTCTGCTACGGCACGGCCAACGGCAAGAAGGTCGCCGTCGCGGTGATGGTCCAGACCGACAACCCCAACGTCCGCGACGACGTCACCGGCGCCGGCTACGCCGGGCCGGTCGCCGCGGCGGTGATGAAGGCGGCGCTGGGCGTGAAGTAGTGCCGGCACAGCGGCGTGAGGAGCCCTGCCCTCGCGGCGGAGCCGGACCGGCGGCTCTGGCAAGGCGGGGCGGGAGCGGGCCGGCGGAGACCGTCGGCGGACGCCACTGGCGCCGGGGCCGGTTCGGGGGATACTGCCGGAAGCAAGTTTTCGACTGAGACGATGTCAGACCGCCGCCCCACCGGGCGGCGATCGA
>DASWUW010000537.1:0-3583 GCA_036406335.1 Trebonia sp. | reverse complement strand
CGCGCGATCCGGGCCGCGGCCGGCCGGCGGCCGGCCGCGGCGGCGAGAAGCCAGCGGCCCGCCAGCGGGGCCAGCGTCTGTTCGCCCGCCCGGATCCATTCCACCCGGTACCACCAGCCGTCGTCCGCCGGGCCGGCGGCGGCCGCGGGGGCCGGGGCGGGCTTGAGCCAGAACCGCTGGCGCTGGAAGGCGTAGGTCGGCAGTTCTACCGGACGGCGGGCGGGCAGCACCCGGCGCCAGTCCACCGCGACGCCGCCCGCGTGCGCGCGGGCCAGCGCGGTGAGCAGCCGGCCGGCCCCGGCGTCCGCGCGCTCCAGGGTGCCGGTCACCAGCACCGGCCCGGCCCCGCCGGCTTCGGCCGCCGTCTCGGCGACGGCCGTGGTGAGCACCGGGTGGGGGGAGATTTCCAGGAACGCGCGGTAGCCCGCGCCGGCCAGCGCGCTGACCGCCTCGGCGAAGCGGACCTCGCGGCGGACGTTGGCGTACCAGTAGCCGGCGTCGAGCGTCGCGCCGTCCGCCCACTGTCCGGTCACGGTGGAGTACAGCGGCAGCTGCCCGTCCCGCGGGGCCAGGCCGGCCAGCCGGGACTCAAGGACGGGGGCGAGGACTTCGACGGCGGCGGAGTGGGCGACGAAGTCGGACTGCGGCACCCGCCAGCGCAGCACCCGCTGCCGGGCCAGCACCGCCTCGAACTCGGTCAGCGCGGCCGGCTCACCCGAGACCACGGTCGCGGCCGGGCTGTTGACCGCGGCCACCTGCAGCCGGCCTTCCCACGGGGTCAGGAGCTCACGGACGGCGGACGCGGGCATGACGACCGACAGCAGCCCGCCGGGTGTGTCGAGGCCGCTCAGGGCCTGGCTGCGGACGGCGACCACCGCGGCCGCGTCGTCCAGGGACAGGATCCCGGCCACGGTGGCGGCGGCGATCTCGCCCTGGGAATGGCCGAGTACCGCATCCGGGACGACCCCGGCCGCCTCCCACACGGCGGCCAGCGCGACCATGACCGCCCACAGCGCGGGCTGGGCCACGTCGGCCCGGTCCAGGCTGGGGGCGTCCGGCGCCTGGCTGAGCACGTCGTCCAGGTTCCAGTCCACGTACGGCGCCAGCGCCGCCGCGCACTCGGCCAGCCGGGCGGCGAACACCGGGGAGGCCGTGGCCAGTTCGCGGCCCATGCCCGCCCACTGGGCTCCCTGCCCGGGGAATACGAACGCGAGCTTGCTTCCGCTGCCGGGTCCGGCGTGCCCGGTCACGACGGCGGCGGTCCGCGCGTGAGCGCCCGGGCCGCCCTCGGCGACCGCGGCGACCGCGGCCAGGCCGTCCGCCAGCCCGTCGCGGTCCGCGCCGATGACCACGGCCCGGTGCTCGAACGAGGGCCGGGTCACGGCGAGCGACCAGGCGGCGGCCGCATCCGCCCCGGCCTCCGCGCCGGGCCGGGCCCGGGCCCAGTCGGCCAGCCGGGCCGCCTGGGCCGCCAGCCCGGCGGCGGAGCGGCCGGACACCAGCCAGGCGGTGTCCGCCACGTCCGGGCCGAGCAGCGGGATTACGGCCGGCCGGGGGTTTTCCGGTGCCGCGGCGGGGGCTTCTTCCAGGATCACGTGCGCGTTGGTGCCGCTGACGCCGAAGGCGGACACGCCCGCCCGCCGGGGCCGGCCGTCCGCCGCCCACGGAACCGCCTCGGTCAGCAGGCGGACATCGCCCGCCGACCAGTCGACGTGCGGGGTCGGCTCGTCGGCGTGCAGCGTGCGCGGCAGCACCTGGTGCTGCAGGGCCAGCACCATCTGGATGAGGCCGGCGACGCCCGCGGCGGCCTGGGTGTGCCCGATGTTTGACTTCACCGAGCCCAGCCACAGCGGCCGCCCGGACTCCCGCCGCTGGCCGTAGGCGGCCAGCACCGCCTGCGCCTCGATCGGGTCGCCCAGCGTGGTGCCGGAGCCGTGCGCCTCCACCGCGTCCACGTCGGCCGGGGTGAGCCGCGCGCTGGCCAGCGCGGCCCGGATCACCCGCTGCTGCGACCGGCCGCTGGGGGCGGTCAGCCCGTTGCTGGCGCCGTCCTGGTTGACCGCGCTGCCGCGGACCACGGCGAGCACGCGGTGCCCGCGGCGGCGCGCGTCGCTCAGCCGCTCCAGGACCAGCATCCCGGTTCCCTCGGCGATGCCCATGCCGTCGGCCCCGGCGCCGAACGACTTGCACCGGCCGTCCGCGGCCAGCCCGCGCTGCCTGCTGGTCCAGACGAACAGCGACGGGCTGCCGGCCACGTGGGTGCCGCCGACGAGGGCCAGCCCGCACTCCCCCGCCCGCAGCGCCTGGCTGGCCAGGTGCAGCGCGACCAGGGCGGACGAGCAGGCGGTATCGACCGTGACCGCCGGGCCCTCCAGGCCCAGCGAGTAGGCCACGCGGCCGGACAGCACGCTGGTGGTGACGCCGGTCAGCATGTGCGCCTCGAGGCCGCCGGCGGCCGCGTCGGCGCCCGTGCCGTACCCGGTGAAGCTGCCGCCGGCCCAGACCCCGGTCTGGCTGCCGCGCAGCGAGGCGGGGTCGATGCCCGCTCGTTCGACCGCTTCCCAGGCGGTTTCCAGCAGCAGCCGCTGCTGGGGATCCATGGCCAGCGCCTCGCGCGGGCTGATGCCGAAGAAGGCCGGGTCGAAGTCGCCCGCCTGGTCCAGGAACGCGCCTTCGCGCACGTAGGAGGTGCCCGGGTGGTCCGGGTCGGAGTTGTACAGCCGCTCGCTGTCCCAGCCGCGGTCGGCCGGGAAGCCCGCCACCGCGTCTCCCCCGGCGGCGAGCAGCTCCCACAGCTCCTGCGGGCTGCTCACGCCGCCGCCGAAACGGCAGGACATGCCGACGATGGCGACCGGCTCGCCGTAGGCGGGCAGCGGGAGCGGGGCCGGCGCCGGGTCCTCCGGCGCGCCCCGCAGCCGGGCCAGCAGGTGCCGGGCCAGCGTTTCCGGTTCGGAGTAGTCGAACAGCCGGGTGACCGGCAGGGTGAGGCCGGTGACCGCGGCGAGCCGGTTGCGCAGCTCGATCGCGGTCATCGACTCGAAGCCGAGCTCGCTGAAGGCCCGCCCGGCCGGTACCGCGTCGGCCGACGGGTACCGGAGCACCTGGGCCGCGTGGGTGCGCACCAGGTCGGTCAGCGCCCGCAGCTGCCCGGCCGGGGGCAGTACGGCGATCTCGCGGTCCAGCTCGGCCCCGGCCCCGGGGCCGGGGTCATTCTCCCCGCCGATAAACGCCTCCCAGGCGCCCTCGGGAGCGCCGCTCCAGCGGGAGGCGAGCCAGAACCGCTGCCGCCGGAAGGCGTAGGTCGGCAGTTCCACCCGCGGCCGCGGCGGCAGCACGGCCCGCCAGTCGACGCCGGCCCCGGCGACGTGCGCGCCGGCCAGCGCGCCCAGCAGCGCGTCGGCGGCGGCGGTACCGGGCCGCTGGGTGGGGATGAACACCGCCCCGGCGACGGCCGCGCCGGCCGCCGCTGCCTCGTCCGCGGTCGTCGCGGCGTCGTCGGCTAGCGCCTCGGCGACCGCCGCGCCGAGCGCGGACAAGGTGGTGTCCGGGCCTATCTCGAGGAACACCCGGGCGCCGCCGCCGG
>DASWUW010000536.1:0-2659 GCA_036406335.1 Trebonia sp. | reverse complement strand
CCCGGGGACCTGCCAGGAAAACTCCTCCGGGCGGGCCTGGTTCAGCGTCTTCAGCGGGATGTCGATGGTGACGCCGTCGGTTTCGCTGCCGGGCTGGAACGCGTAGCTGAGGTTAAGTCCCGTCCCGCGCCCGGTGGGGCCGGGTTCCGGCGACTCTGACGTCCACACCTCGGGATAGGCATCGGCGTCCAGTTCGCCGGCCGCGTCGGAGAGCAGGTCGGCCGGCTTCAGCGTGAGCAGGTCCGGGGTGTCGTGCCGGGCCTGCTTCCACCAGGTGTCGAAGTGCCGGGCGGAGACCACCTCGGCCGGGACCCGGGCGGCGTAGAAGTCGTACAGCGCCTCCTCCCCCGCGACCAGGCCGCGGCGGCGGGCGCGCTCCTCCAGGGCGGCCGCCTCCTCCAGCATCCGGGCGTTGCCGGCGAAGAAGTGATGCCGGGTCTGCCAGTCGCCCTCGACCAGGGCATGCCGGATAAACAGCTCCCGGGCCAGCGCCGGGTCGGTGCGGTGCAGCAGCACGGTCCGGTCGGCCACGATCGGGACGCCGTACAGGGTCACCTTCTCGCTGGCCACGGCGCTGCCCTGCGACCGGGACCAGCGCGGTTCGCTGTAGGAGCGCTTGACCAGGTGGGCGGCAACCGGCTCCACCCATTCCGGCTCGATCGCGGCCACGGTGCGGGCCCACAGCCGGGAGGTCTCCACCAGCTCGGCCGCGACCAGCCAGTCCGGCGGCTTGCGGGCCAGGCCGGAGCCGGGGAAGACGGCGAACTTGGTACCGCGGGCGCCCAGGTACTCGGGCAGCGGGCGCCGGCCGCGTTCCGGGGCGGCCGCGGCACCCGGCTTGCCCGCCCCGGTCTTACCCGACGCGAGCAGCACCTTCATGCCGACCTGGGACAAGAGTCCGGCGAGCAGGGCGGTGTGCACCCGCTGGCGTTCGGATGAGCTGGACCTGGTGTCCAGGCCGAGGTCGCGGCTCAGGGACGACAGCTGGCCGTGCAGGTCCTGCCACTCGCGCACCCGCAGGTAGTTGAGGAACTCGGACCGGCACAGGCGGCGGAAGGCCGAGCCGGACAGCTCGCGCTGCCGCTCGGCCAGGTAGTCCCACAGCGCGGTGAACGCGAGGAAGTCGGACTCGGGCTGGGCGAAGCGGCGGTGTGCGGTGTCGGCCGCCTGCTGGTTGTCGGACGGGCGCTCGCGCGGGTCCTGGATGGACAGCGCGGCCGCGATGACCAGCATCTCGCGGGCGCAGCCCTGCTTGCCCGACTCGATGATCATCCGGGCGATGCGCGGGTCCACCGGCAGCCGGGCCATCTGACGGCCGGTCTCGGTGAGCTGGTCGCCGGCGACGGCGTTGAGCTCCTCCAGCAGCTTGACCCCGTCGGTGATCGCGCGCGGGTCCGGCGGGTCCAGATAAGGGAACTTGCGTACGTCCCCCAGCCGCGCCGCCGCCATCTGGAGGATGACGCTGGCCAGGCTGGTGCGCTGGATTTCCGGGTCGGTGAACTCGGGCCGCGAGTTGAAGTCCTCCTCGGAGTACAGCCGGATGCAGATGCCGTCGGCGACCCGGCCGCAGCGGCCCTTGCGCTGGTTGGCCGACGCCTGGGAGATCGCTTCGATGGGCAGCCGCTGCACCTTGGTGCGCAGTGAGTAGCGGGAGATCCGGGCGGTGCCCGGGTCGATCACGTAACGGATGCCGGGGACGGTGAGCGACGTCTCGGCGACATTGGTGGCCAGCACGACGCGGCGGCTGCGGGCGGACCGGTTGGCCGGGACCTCGAACACCCGGTGCTGCTCGGCCGACGACAGCCGGGAGTACAGCGGCAGCACGTCCGTGTGGGCCCGGCCCTTGAGCGCGTCGGCGGTGTCGCGGATCTCCCGCTCGCCGGACAGGAAGACCAGGATGTCGCCCGGGCCCTCCCGCTCGAGCTCGCCGACCGCGTCGGTGATGGCGGTGACCTGGTCGCGGTCTTCGTCGGAGTCCTGTTCCGGGTCGCCCGCCGGCCGGTAGCGGACCTCGACCGGGTAAGTGCGGCCGGAGACCTCGATGATCGGGGCGGGCCGGCCCGTGCGCGGGTCGCGGAAGTGCTCCGCGAACCGCTCGGGGTCGATCGTCGCCGAGGTGATGATCACCTTGAGGTCGGGGCGGCGGGGCAGCAGCTGCCGGAAATAGCCGAGGATGAAGTCGATGTTGAGGCTGCGCTCGTGCGCCTCGTCGATGATCAGGGTGTCGTAACGGGTGAGATTGCGGTCGGAGGAGATCTCGGCCAGCAGGATGCCGTCGGTCATCAGCTTGACCGAGGTCGCGTCGCCGGACTTGTCGGTAAACCGGACCTTGTAGCCCACCACGTCGCCCAGCGGCGTGCGCAGTTCCTCGGCGATCCGCTCGGCCACCGTGCGGGCGGCGATGCGGCGGGGCTGGGTGTGGCCGATCTGGCCGGCGATGCCCCGGCCCAGTTCCAGGCAGATCTTGGGCAGCTGGGTGGTCTTGCCGGAGCCGGTCTCGCCCGCGACGATCACCACCTGGTGGTCGCGGATCGCGGCGGCGATGCGCGCCAATCCGGTCACCATCGTCTGCGGCGAGACCGGCTCGGGCAAGACGACGCAGCTGCCGAAGATCGCGCTCGCCCTCGGCCGCGGCCGGGCGCAGGGCGGTGGCCTGATC
>DASWUW010000535.1:0-1725 GCA_036406335.1 Trebonia sp. | reverse complement strand
GCTGCGCGAGCTGCCCGCCGCGGCCGCGCCGTCCGGGCCCGCGGCTGCCCGCGGGGCCGAGCAGCTGACCCGGCGGCTGGCCCGGCTACCTGCCGCGGGCGCCGAACGCCTGCTCACCGACCTGGTCCGGGAGGAAGCGGCGGCCGTGCTGGGCCACTCCTCGGCCGACCAGGTCGCACCGGGCCGGGCCTTCAGCGACCTCGGCTTCGACTCGCTCACCGCCGTCGAGCTGCGCAACCGGCTGGCCGAGCTGACCGAGCTGGCGCTGCCCGCCTCCCTGGTCTTCGACTACCCGACGGCCGCGGTCCTCGCCCGCCACCTGCGGGCCGAGCTGGCCGGCGACGCCGGCCCGGGCATCGGCTCCCGGCCGGGCACCGCGCCCGCGCTGACCGCCGCGAGCGACGGCGAGCCGATCGCGATCGTCGGCATCGGCTGCCGCTACCCGGGTGACGTCACCGGACCGGACGAGCTGTGGCAGCTGCTCGCGGACGGCCGCGACGCGATCAGCCCGTTCCCGGTCGACCGCGGCTGGGACGCCGCGCTGGCGCACTCACTCGACGGCCAGCAGGCGAATTACCACCAGGTCGGCGGGTTCGTCCCGGCCACCCGGTTCGACCCCGCGTTCTTCGGCATCTCGCCCCGCGAGGCCCTGGCCATGGACCCGCAGCAGCGGCTGCTGCTCGAGGTCGCCTGGGAGGCCCTGGAGCGGGCCGCGATCGACCCGGCCGCGCTGCGCGGCAGCCGCGCCGGCGTGTTCGCCGGCGGCTACAGCTCGGCCTACGAACTGGGCCTGCTGCTGGCGGGCGACGCCGACAACGCCGGCCCCGGGCCCGACGGCTACCTGATGACCGGCAACGCCACCAGCGTGATCTCCGGCCGGGTGGCCTACAGCCTCGGCCTGGAAGGCCCCGCGGTCACCGTCGACACCGCCTGCTCCTCCTCCCTGGTCGCCCTGCACCTGGCGGTCCAGTCGCTGCGCTCGGGTGAGTGCACCCTGGCCCTGGCGGGCGGCGTGACGGTGATCGCCACCCCGGGCCCGTTCATCGAGTTCGCCCACCAGCAGGGGCTGGCGGGCGACGGGCGCTGCAAGCCCTTCGGCGCCGAGGCGGACGGCACCGGCTGGTCCGAGGGGGCCGGCCTGCTGGTCCTGGAACGGCTGAGCGACGCCCGCCGGGGCGGCCACCACGTGCTCGCGGTGATCACTGGCAGCGCGGTCAACCAGGACGGCGCGTCCAACGGCCTGTCCGCGCCCAACGGCCCGGCCCAGCAGCGGGTCATCCGGGCCGCGCTGGCCAGCGCGGGCCTGGCCCCGGCCGACGTGGACGCGGTGGAGGCGCACGGCACCGGCACCCGGCTCGGCGACCCGATCGAGGCCCAGGCCCTGCTGGCCACCTACGGCCAGGACCGGCCCGGCCGCGACCCGGTGTGGCTCGGCGCGGTCAAGTCCAACCTGGGCCACACCGGTGCCGCCGCGGGCGTGGCCGGCGTGATCAAGATGGTCCTCGCCCTGCAGCACGACGAGCTGCCGCCCACCCTGCACGCGGACCAGCCGACCCCGCACGTGGACTGGTCCGCGGGGGACGTGCGGCTGCTGCACGAGCCGGTTCCCTGGCCGGCCGCCGCGGGACGCCCGCGCCGGGCGGGCATCTCGGCCTTCGGCATCAGCGGCACCAACGCCCACCTGATCATCGAGGAACCCCCCGCCCCGGATCTGGCCCCGGCCCT
>DASWUW010000534.1:0-1533 GCA_036406335.1 Trebonia sp. | reverse complement strand
CGCTATCCAACGATCGACGGGAACGTACGTCGGGGTTCGGACGCGTTCCTTATCCGCCCACTTCTCAAAGGGCAGCAGTCGTGACGGGACCGCCGCCGACCGCACCCGGGCCGCGATTGCCGGGAATCGCCAAGGCCAAGTGGCTAGGTTCACGCCAGTAAACACCCGCGGCTCTTCCGCTGCCGGATTCACCTTTCGAAGTTCGGCCCACAGGTGAGCCTCCTGCTCTGTCTCAAGGCTGCCGATGTTCGGCGCGTGTTCGGTAGCGCGACGGGGCCGGCCCGGGTACATGAAGCGGGATGGTCACCTGCAAGTCGCCGGTCAAAGTTATGCGGGCGGCCCACGAGTTGGCCGGCCACCTGTTCGACGAGCACGCCCACAAGTTCGGCCGGAAGGACTTCACGCTGCCCCAGCTGTTCGCCTGCCTGGTCCTCCGCGAGCACCAGCGGAAGAGCTACCGGGGGGTCGAGGCGTTGCTGGCCGACTGCTCGGACCTGCGGGCGGCGGTCGGGCTGGCCAAGGCCCCGGACCACAACACGCCGTGGCGGGCGTTCGACCACCTGGTCAAGCCGTCCGGAATGAACCGGGCGCTGGACGTGCAGGCGGCCCGGGCGGCCACGGCCGGGCTGGACGTGTCCGGCGGCACGGTCAAGCCGACGGCGATGGACTCGACCTGCTTCGAGTCCCGCCACGTCAGCCGCCACTTCGAGCGGCGGCAACGCCAGTCGGACCGCGCGGCCGCCAAGGCGGGCCGCCCGCCCAAAAAAGGCGGGTGAAACCGGCCAAGTCGGCCGCCGACCGCCGGCGGTCCCGCACCCTCAAGCGGCTGCCCAAGCTGTCGCTGGCCGTCGCCGCCTCGTGCCACCTGATCCTGGCCGCCCGGGCCACGACCGGGGCCGGCTCCGACCACCCCCACGTCGGCCCGCTGCTGGACGCCGCCTGGGCCCGGGCCCAGGTGGCCGTGGTCGTGGCCGACGCCGGGTACGACTCCGAGGCCAACCACGAGCGGGCCCGCGACCGGGCCGGGGTGGCCAGCGTCATCCCGCCGACGATCGGCCGGCCGACGGACAAGGCCCCGACCGGCCCGCACCGGGCCGCGATGCGGGAGCGGTTCGACGCCGCCGCCGCGGCCGCCGCCGACGGCGACGACACGTACGGCCAGCGGTGGCAGGTCGAGACGGTCAACAGCATGCTCAAGCGGAACCTGGGCTCGGCCTGCCGGGCCACGACGGCCCGGCGTCGGTCGTACGAACTGCTGCTCCGGTGCATCACTCACAACATCATGGTGCTGGAAGGAACGGAGCCTTGAGACAGAGCATGGCGAACGTCTTTCCCGCCGCAGCGATGGTCGCCTCGGATGCCGGTTCAACGACCTGTATTTCGACGCCGAGTCTTAGTAGCCACTCTCGCCAGCTTGGAAATGTCGGCATATGGACCTGTTGGTCCGTCGGACTTCATCGAAGGAGCGGCACCGTTTTCCACCGGTGTGTCGGCTTTAGCCGGCACGGGGACGCCGGTCGACTTCCCATGTCG
>DASWUW010000533.1:0-1575 GCA_036406335.1 Trebonia sp. | reverse complement strand
CGCTTGGCCGCCGGTCGCCGCCGAACGACCGCCCGCCGTCCCGCTGGCCGGCCGGGCGGCGGTCGTAGCCGCCGGGGCCGGACTCACGCTGGGGGCCACGCGCCTGCTGCGGCCGGTCACCACCGCGGAAACCGCCGTCAGGACGGCTCCCGCCGAATGAGGGGCGAGCCGGGCGGTCGCCGCCGCGGAACCCGCCCTCGGAACGGCCCTGGCTGCCGCCGCCGTAGGACGGACGGTCGCCGCGGTCACCACTGGGCCCGCGGTCGTAGCCGCGCTCGCCGCCTCCGCCGTTCCCGCCGAAGTCGCGCCGCGCCGGGCGGTCCCCGCCGCGGAACCCGCCGTCGGGACGGCTGGCGCCGCCACCGGACGGACGGTCCGAGCGGCTGCCCGCGGAACCGCCGTCGCGGGGCCCGCTGCCGTAGGACGGACGGCTCGGACGGTCACCGTAGGACGGGCGGCTGGGACGGTCACCGCCGCCGCTGTAACCGCCACGTCCGCCGTCACGCCCGCCATCGCGGCCGGAGTCACCGTCACGGTCCGGGCGCGGCCGGTCGTCCCGGTCATCGCGCGGGCGAGAGGGACCACGGTCGTAGCTACCCCGGCTGCCGCCCCGGTCGCCGCCGTCACGGGGCGGACCGTTGCGCCGGTCTCCGCCACCGCTTCCGGCACCGCTGCCGCTAAAACCGCGGTCATTACTGCGGCCGCCCTGGCCTCCAGAGCGCCCGTACCCTCCTGGACGCCCAGCACTGCCAGAGCTACGGCCGGCGCCGCCGCTGGAGCGCCCGCGTCCGTCTCCGGCCCCGTCACGCTGCGGCGCATTGCCGTCTTCAGCCACTGTCCCGACCTCCTGCATTCAATCCTTCACCCTACGCGCTCATCCGCGCGTCTAAGTCTGACCGTTCTCGGCCCCGCTCCCCACGACCAGAGCAATGATGACCGCCGTGACTCCGCCTCGCACCGCGATCGCCCCAGATACAGCAACGCCCCCGCTGTCGAAAGCCATCGCCTCCGGGCGAAGATCTATTCGTCCCCGGCAGCGCTCACTGCTCAGCCAGCACAGAAGTCACGCGACGCCGCAGGGAGCGATGGGCGTCGGGGATAGTCTCGAGCCATCGCTCCACCTGTTAGCAAAGGAGTAAAAACCAAAAGGGGGCTGACCCAGATGGGTCAGCCCCCTTTTAGAAAGGTGTTCCGGCGGTGTCCTGCTCTCCCACGAGGCCTCCCTCGCAGTACCATCGGCGCTGAAGAGCTTAACTTCCGGGTTCGGAATGGGACCGGGTGTTTCCCCTTCGCTATGGCCGCCGGGAACTCTATGGAACTGTACCCGCTCTCCAGGAGCGAGCTAGCCTGCGTGCCTAGGCACCGGCCGTGTCCCGGGAGCTACACAGTGGACGCGAACCCCCGATTACTCGGGGTACATGAAGTGCTTGTAGTGTCAAGCCCTCGGCCTGTTAGTACCGGTCAGCTGAACACCTTGCGGTGCTTACACTTCCGGCCTATCAACCCAGTCGTCTGGCTGGGGGCCTTACCCACTCAAGGTGGTGGGAGACCTCATCTTGAAGCGTGCTTCCCGCT
>DASWUW010000532.1:0-11167 GCA_036406335.1 Trebonia sp. | reverse complement strand
CGACACCATGCGCCCGGTCCGTCCCCTGGAACTCCCGGACGAGCAGCCGGCTCGTGCCCGCCGGCCTCGCGGCGCCACCCGCGGGTCCGGCCGCACCCGCCGCTGGGTCAACTGGGGCGGCCCCGTCGCGGCGGCGGCCCTGGTTACGGTTCTGGCGCTGGTCCTGGTCATCCTCCGCCAGGCCCCGGTCCGCCCGTCCGGCTCCGCGCCGGCCGCCACCGGCACCGCTGTCCCGGTCCCGGGCGGCACCGCTGTCCTGGGGTCGATTCCCCGGTACTACGTGGCCCTGGCCGGCGCCGGCGGCGGCAGCTCGCAGCTGAAGGCGGTGGTCGGCGACGTCAGCACCGGAAAAACGGTCGCGACCCTCAGCCCGTCCGCCCGCCAGAACTTCTACGGCGTGACCGGCGCCGCTGACGACCGGACCTTCGTGGTGCTGAACTACGACAACGCCACCGGTCAGACGACCTGGTACCGGCTCCGCCTCACCCCCGGGGCGGCCCGCCCCGCCCGGCTGACCAGGCTCCCGATCAAGCCGGTAGTGGCGCACATAGCGGGACTGGCGCTGGCGCCGGACGGCCGGGAGCTGGCCGTCATGTGGCGGTCCGCCACCACCCAGAGCAACGCGGTGACCTGCCTGGCGGTCTACTCGATGACGTCGGGGGCCGCGCTGCACACCTGGATCACCAAGGGCGACAACTACAACACGATCGGCGGCGGGTCCAACGGGGAGGCCCTGGCCTGGGTCGACGGCGGCCGGAGCATCGATTTCCGGTGGACCGTCATCACGGCCGGGGCCCACGGGCGCGCTACGCAGACGGTGCGCCGGATAGACGTGACCGCTTCCGGGCCGAACCTGCTGTCCGGCAGCCGGGTCGCCGTGCCGCTGCCGCCCGGCACTACTGTGACCAAGGCTGGTTTTTCCGTGCCCTGCGACACCTCGGTCACCGCCGGCGACGGGACGGTCGTCTGCGGGACGACCAGCTACAGCGATGTCTCGTTCCAGGAGGTCTGCTCGAAGGTGCCCCCGGCGTTCGTCACCTACTCGGGTACCACCGGGAAGCAGCTCAAAGTCCTTTACTCCTACCACGGCCAGTGCCTGGAGGCGCAGGCCACGCCGGTGTGGACGGACTCCGCCGCCCGCCACGTCGTCGCCTTCCTGCTCTTGTCGGAGAAGGACGTGAAGACATCGGCGACCGACAGGTTCGGCCTCGTCACCGACGGCCACTTCATCCCGCTGCCGAAACTGGTGGTGGGCGACGGGAACGCGATCAGCCCGGGCGGGCTGGCCTTCTAGCGCATCCCGGCGATTCCGGTTACCACCCCTATTCAAGCTCAGCGTCGGGCTGAACTAGCTGGTGCGGTCGCGGATGTGCGCCGGGAGCGGGATCTCCGCCCGCAGCTGCGGATCCGGCTGCGGGACGCCGAAGGTCACCGCGATCGGCAGCACGCCCGCCCAGACGTCCAGGTCGTGGTCCGCGGGGTCGTCGGCCGGCATCCCGGTGCGCACCTTCACCGACGCCTCGGTCAGCGGCAGTGACAGCACCGCGGTGGCCGCCATCTCCTTCGCGGTGGGCTGCCGGGCGGCCGCCCACCGGCCCGGGATGAGGTGGTCGGTGATGAGCCGCAGCGCCTGCCGGCGTTCGTCTTCGCCGGCGACGATCGTCGCGGTGCCGAAGACGACCGCGCTGCGGTAGTTGACCGAGTGACTGAACACCGACCGGGCCGCCACCAGCCCGTCCATGTGGGTCACGGTGACACAGACCCGCTGCCCGTCCGCCGCCCGGAACGCCCCGTTGGCCGACGACCCGTGCAGGTACAGCGTGTCGCCGTCCCGGCCGTAGGCGGTGGGCAGCACCACCGGGTCGCCCCCGGCGGTGACGCCGAGGTGGCAGATCAGGCCGGCGTCGAGGACCTCGTACAGCGCCGCTCGGTCGGGCTGGGCGCGGTCGCGGTGCCGCCGCAGGGTGGTGCGCGGGGTGCTGGACAAGGGCGTGGTCTCAGTGCTCATGATCCCGTAGCCTAGGCGGCAAGTGGACTCCTGCAAATATCCACTTATGGAGAAGTTCTGATGACCACTTTGCCGTCCGGCCTGCCGCTGGTGCTGGACCGCGCGGATCCGGCGCCGCTCGCCGTCCAGCTGTCGGCCCAGCTCCGGATGGCCGCCGCCGGCGGCGGGCTGCACGCGGGAGACCGGCTGCCGTCCAGCCGCGACCTGGCCGCCACCCTCGGCGTCAGCCGGACTGTGGTCATCAGCGCCTACGCCCGCCTCTTCGCCGAAGGCTGGCTCGAGGGCCGCCACGGCTCCGGCACCTACGTGACCGACGTGACCCCGCCGCCCGCACCGGAGCCGCGCCCGGCCCGTTCTCCGGAGCCGCGCCCGGCCCGGCCGCCCGGCCGCGAGCCCGCCCCGGTGAGCCACCAGCCGCGGAGCACGGGCGCCCCGGGCGCGCCCACCGCGCTGATCGACCTGCAGCCGGGCCTCTCCTGGGCCGACGGGATCGAGCCCGCGGCCTGGCGCCGGGCCTGGCGGCAGGCCGGCGCGCACCTGCCGTCCCGCTGGCCCGACCCGCACGGCCTCCCCGAGCTGCGGGCGGAGATCGCCGCCTACCTGCGCCGTTCCCGCGGCCTGGCCGTCACCCCGGCCCACGTCCTGGTCACCCAGGGCGTGTCCAGCGGCCTGGCCCTGCTGGCGGAGGCGCTGCTGACCCCGGGCGACCGGGCCGGGATCGAGGAGCCCGGCTACCCCACCGGCCGCGAGGTCCTGCGCCGGGCCGGGGCCCGGGTCGTGCCCTGCCGGGTGGACGCGCACGGCATCGTCCCGGACGAGCTCCCCGGTGATCTCGCGCTGCTCTACACCACCCCCGCCCACCAGTACCCGCTCGGCGGCCGTCTCCCGGTCAGCCGCAGGCAGGCGCTGACCGCCTGGGCCCGGGCCACCGGGGCGCTCATCCTGGAGGACGACTACGACAGCGAGTTCCGCTACGACGTCGGCCCGCTGCCCGCCCTGCACAGCATGGACCCCGGCGTCATCGTCTACCTCGGCACCGCCTCGAAGATCCTGGCCACCGCCTTCGGCGCCGGCTGGCTCGTCGCCCCGCCCGCACTCGTCGAGCGGCTGGCCGCCCTCCGCCCCCTGCTCGGCGCCCGCATCCCCGAGCCGGTCCAGCACGCGGTCCTCGCCCTGCTCCGCTCGGGCGACCTGGAGCGCCACGTCCGCAAGATGCGCCTGGAGTACGCCCGCCGCCGCACCGCCCTAGTCGAAGGCCTCACCCGCCCCGGCCCGGGGACCGGCCTCACCCGCCCGGGCGAGCACCCGGTCGCCGCCGGGCCCGCACCGGTACCGTTCCGGCTGCTCGGCGACACCGCCGGCCTGCACGTGGTCCTGCAGTTCCCCGACGGCTACCCGGCCGCCCGCCTGGTCGAGGCGGCCGCCGAGCGCGGCGTGGCGGTCTACCCCCTCGACCGCTACTTCGCCGGCCGGCCCACCATGAGCGGCCTCATCCTCGGCTACGGCACCGCCACCCTGCCCCGGATCCGCCAAGCCGCCGCCGCACTAGCCCCACTGCTAACCCGTCTCCCCTGAGTCCCAGCCCCGGCCCGTCACATCGACCGTCCGAACGTGATCACGGAAGTATTCACCCACCAGGACGGGTAAAACTCTCCGTCGCCAGGAAACCTTCCGTGATCTCAGCGGGCCGGCCGCGCATTCCGGCTTGGCCTTACTGGTTCCGCCCGGTGAACGCGCCCTGCGCGCCCCGGCCGCGCAGGCGGCGGAGCATCCGGGCATCGGTAAAGCCCACCGTACGCGCGGCGGCCTCGACCGTCGCGCCCTGGCCGATCAGGTGCTCCGCCCGCTCCACCCGCAGCACCTGCTGGTAGCGCAGCGGCGTCAGGCCCGTCGCGGCGGTGAAGCGGCGGGTCAGCGTGCGCTCGCTGACGCCGCAGTCCTGGGCCAGCTCCGCCAGCGGCAGGACGTCGGCGTAGCGGGCCTCGATGCTGTCCTGGGCCCGGTGGGCCAGGTCGCTGAGGTGGCTGCGGTGCCGGAGCATGGCGCTGGCCTGCTGCTCGTCGCCGTTGCGGCGCGCGTAGACCACCATCTCCCGGGCCACCCGGGCGGCGGTGACCGGGCCGTCGCGGCCGGCGATCAGGTGCAGCGCCAGGTCGATCCCGCTGGCGATCCCGGCCGAGGTGGCGACCCGCCCGTCGACGACGTAGAGCACGTCGCGGACCACCGTCGCCCGCGGGTAGCGCGCCGCGAGCTCGTCCTGGATGTCGTGGTGGGTGGTGCAGTGGCGGCCGTCGAGCAGCCCGGCCCGGCCGAGCGCGTCGGCCCCGGCGCAGATGCTCACCACGGTTCCGCCCCCGGCGTGGTGACCCGCGAGCCGGGCGAGCGCCGCGGCGGACAGCGAGCCGGTGCCCGCGGTCATCGGGGACCGCCAGCCGGGGACGATGATCAGGTCGCCGGCGGTCAGCGGCGGCCAGTCCGTCTCCGCGTGCAGGGTGACGCCCTGGGCCGAAGTGACGTCGGCCCGCTCGGCCACGTAGCGCAGCTCGTACCCGCCGGGACCCCCGCGGCCAGGACCCCCGCCGCTGAGAGCGGCGGCGGTGCCGAACGCCTGGGCCGGCCCGGCCAGGTCGAGCAGGTGCAGGCCGGGGACGAGCAGGAAGACGACCCTAGTCACGATCCGGTCAACGCCGCGGGGCGGCCGGTCACTTCCCCGATCGTGGCGATGGCGGCGAAACGCCCGGCCAGCGCGTACTCGGTCCGCTCGATGACCTCAGCTGCGGGCAGCGTGCGCGGGTCGGCCAGCAGCTCCGCCACGCTCTGCTCAGGCGGCGCGTCCCGGTGGGCGATCGGGTTGGTCGCGGTGGCCTCGCTGACAAAGGTGACCTGGTAGCCGAGGTCGGACGCGACCCGGGCGGTGGTCTCGCAGCACTGCTCGGTCCTGATGCCGCAGACCACCAGCTCGGTGACCCCGTGCTGGGTGAGCAGCTGCTGCAGGCCGGTCGTGGTGAACGCGTTATGCGACGTCTTGCGGAACACCGGTTCCCCGGCGCCCGGCGCCAGCGGGTCGATGAACCGGACGTGCCCGCTGGCCGGGTCGAACGGGCCGCCCGAGCCCGGCTCGGCGTGCAGGACCCAGACGACGAGGTCGCCGTCGGCCCGGACGCCGTCGACCAGCCGGGCGACGTCGTCGGCGATGCGCGGGTTGGAGATGGCCTGCCACAGCGGCCGCTGGCGGAATGATTCCTGGACGTCGATGACGAGAAGGGCGCGGGTCATGTCTCTAGCCTGCTCCGGCGCCGGCCGCCGGGGAAGACCGGATCAGGTCCCGCTGCGGACCGATCCGGTCACTACCCGGCGCCGTTCGTCAGAGTTCGATGCGGGACCCCATGATGACGGTGCGGTCGCGCGGCAGCCGGAAGTACTCGGCGGCGTCGGCGGTCAGCCGGGAGGTGGCGATAAACAGCCGCTTGCGCCACAAGCTCATGCCGGGCGTGTTCCCCCGGCGGACCTCGATGGTGGACAGGAAGTAGGAGATCTCGTCGCCGTGCAGCGGCCCCTCCTTCCGGGCCGCCCGGACGGCCGGCAGCAGCGACGGGACGCTGGGGGTATCCATGTAACCGAAGCGGGCGGTGACGTGGTAGATCTGGTCGTCGGAGTAGCCGAGGTCGTCGAGCTCGAGCCGCTTGTCCGGCGCGACGTGCGGGACCGGCACCGTCTGGATGTCCAGGATCAGGACGTTGTCGTGCAGCACGTGGTTGTGCTCGACGTTGGCCCGCAGCGCCAGCGGCGCGGTGTCCTTGCCCCGGTTGAGGAAGACCGCGATGCCCGGCACCCGGGGCAGCGGCGGGTTGCGGACGTGCAGCTCGTCGATGAACTCACGCAGCGATCCCTCCTCCAGCGCCCGCTGGCGGGACACCAGGGACCGGCCCTTCTGCCAGGTGGTCAGCACCGTGAACACCAGGACGCCGATGGCCAGCGGCAGCCAGGCGCCGTGCGGCAGCTTGGTCAGGTTGGCCGCCAGGAACAGCAGGTCGACCAGCAGCAGCACTCCGGCGCCGGCCAGCACGAGCCAGAGCGGTTTCTTCCACTGGCTGCGCGCGATGTAGAAGAACAGCAGCGTGGTGATGGTGATCGTGCCGGTGACGGCCACGCCGTAGGCGTAGGCCAGGGCGGTGGAGCTGCGGAAGGTGAAGACCAGCGCGAGCACCGCGACCAGCAGCGCGTAGTTGATCCAGGGGACGTAGATCTGCCCCATCTGCTCTTCCGAGGTGTGGTCGATCCGCAGCCGCGGCAGGTAGCCGATCTGCGCCGCCTGCTGGGTAACCGAGAACGCGCCCGAGATGACCGCCTGGGAGGCGATGACGGTCGCGAAGGCGGCCAGGATGACCATCGGGATCCGTGCCCACCCGGGGACCAGCAGGAAGAACGGGTTGCTGACCTTGGCCGGATCGGACAGGATCAGGGCGCCCTGGCCCATGTAGTTCAGGATGCAGGCCGGGAACACCAGGAACAGCCAGGCCCGGGTGATCGGGCCGCGGCCGAAGTGCCCCATGTCCGCGTAGAGCGCCTCGGCGCCGGTCACCGCGAGCACCACCGCCGCCAGGGAGAAGAACGCGGTGCCGAAGTGCCCGAACAGGAAGCCGATGGCGTAGGTGGGGGACAGCGCCTTGAGGATCGACGGGTTGCTGACCACGCCGCGGATGCCCCAGGCGGCGATCACCCCGAACCACAGGACCATCACCGGCCCGAATACCCGCCCGACGACTTCGGTGCCAAACCGCTGCAGCATGAACAGGCCGATGATGATGACCGCGGTGATGGGCAGCACCGCGGCGTGCAGGGACGGCGCCGCGACCTGCACCCCCTCGATGGCGGAGAGCACCGAGATCGCCGGGGTGATCATGCTGTCACCGAAGAACAGCGACGCGCCGAACACCCCGAGCAGCGCCAGGAGCACCCCTACCCGGCGCCTGCTGGGCGCCCCGCGCCGCCGGATCAGGGTGATCAGCGCCATGATGCCGCCCTCACCGTCGTTGTCGGCCCGCATCACCAGCAGCACGTAGGTGACCAGCACGATGGTCACTACCGACCAGAAGATCAGCGAGATCACCCCGTACACGTGCTCGGTGGTCACCGGGACCCGGTGCGGGTCGGACGGGCTGAACACCGTTTGCACGGTATAGAGCGGGCTCGTGCCGATGTCACCGAACACGACCCCGAGTGCGCCTAGTTCCAGCGCTCCCCGTGCGGTACCGCGGCTCATGTGCCTCCCTGCCTGGTCTTTCCGTCACCGCAAACCCTAGCGTCCGCCAGCCGGGCCGCCGCCTGGGCGCCGGCTCAGGATTAGGCGGGCGCGTAGTCTTTTCCGCCCGCGGCGGCGGCCTTATGGTGATGCGGTGCGGCTGATCAGATTCCGGGAACGGGCCGGTGACGGCGAGCCTCGCATCGGCATCCTCGACGGCGACGGCGAAAACGGCGACGGCGAGAACGGCGACCGCGAGAACGGCGACGTCAACCACGATGCGGGCGGGGCGGGCGGGGCCGAGGTGGTGACCGTCCTCCAGTCCGTGGGCTCGCTAGCCGAGCTGCTGGCCCGGCCGCTGGACGAGATCCGCGCGATCTGCGCGTCCCCGGCGGGCGCCACGCTGCGGTCGGACCGGATCGAGCTGCTCGCGCCGGCCGACGGGCGGATGGAGGTGTGGGCGGCCGGGGTTACCTACGAGCGGTCGCGGGCCGCCCGGATGGAGGAGAGCGGGCAGTCGGCCGACATCTACGACCGGGTGTACGCGGCGGAGCGGCCGGAGTTGTTCTTCAAGTCGGCCGCGTGGCGGGTCCGCGGCCCGGGTGAGCCGGTGTCGGTGCGCGCCGACTCGTCCGTCGACGTTCCCGAGCCGGAGCTCGGGGTGGTGCTCAACGCCGCCGGCGAGGTCGCCGGCTACACCATCTGCAACGACCTGAGCTCGCGGTCCATCGAGGGGGAGAACCCGCTGTACCTGCCGCAGGCCAAGATCTACGCGGGCGGCTGCGCGGCCGGCCCCTGGATCGTCCCCGCCTGGGAGATCCAGGACCCGTACGCGCTGACCATCGGACTGCGGATCGACCGGGAGGGCGCGGTGGCCTGGGAGGGCAGCGCGAGCACGGCGGGCCTGCACCGGAAGATCGACGAGCTCGCCGACTGGCTGCTGCGCGAGGAGGAATTCCCCGGCGGGGTGATCCTGTCCACCGGCACCAGCCTGGTTCCCGACCTGCCGTTCACGCTGCAGGAGGGGGACGTGGTCCGCATCGCGATCTCGGGCATCGGCGGCGTGCTGGCCAACCCGGTGGTGCGCGGCAAGGCCGCCCTGGCCGCGGCTGACTCCGCTAGCGCGCGGTGACCTCGGCGGCCGCGTCGATCATGTGCGGCAAGCCCTGCTCGCGGCGGATCCCGCGCTGAAAGGCCGCCCCGTTGCCCCGGGCCAGCAGCGCGTCCAGCAGCTCGCGGGCGACGGCGGTGTCGCCCGTCTCGTCCAGCGCGTCGCGCACGTGGTCGAACAGCGCGTCGGCGATAATCCGGGCCGGCAGCGGCTGCCCGGTCAGCGGGCTGAGCAGGTCGCCGTCGAGACCGGAGCGGCTGGCCCGCCAGGAGGCCAGGCGCAGCATCTCCAGCCGCTGCCCGCCCGCCGGCGAGCCGGCCTGCCAGCGGCGCGCCTCGGTCTCCACCAGGCCCCGGGTCAGCGCGGCCAGCAGCACCGCGTCGTCGGCGTAGAGGCACACGTCGGCCACCCGTACCTCGAGCGTCGGGTAGTGGTCGGACAGCCGGGCGTCGAAGTACACCATGCCCGCGTCGAGCAGCGTGCCGGTCTCGATCATCTGCCGGACCGTCTCCTGGTACGCCCCGGCACTGCCGAAGACGTCCGTCGGCCCCGCCGACGGCCACCGGCTCCACGCCTGGTAGCGGAAGCTGGCGTAGCTGCTGTCCTGTCCCTGCCAGAACGGCGAGTTGGCGCTGAGCGCCAGCAGCACCGGCAGCCAGGGCCCGATCCGGTCCAGCACCGCGACCCCCTCCTCCGGCGAGTCGATGCTCACGTGGACATGACACCCGCAGGTCAACTGCTCATGGGCCGTGAGCCCGAACGCGCGGGCCATCCTCAGGTAGCGTCCCTTGCGCGTCAGTTCCGGCTCGACCGGCTCGGGCGACGTCGCCAGCGCGGCCACCCGCGCCCCGGCGGCGGACGCCGCCTTGGCCGCCGCGGCCCGCCCCCGGCGTACCTCTTCGTTGAGCTCGCCCAGCTCGTAGCAGACCTTGGAGTTGGTCTCCACCTGCTGCCGCTGCAACTCCAGCTCGAGCGACCCCGTGTCCGCTTCCGCTGACTTCCCGTTCTGGCTGACTGCCGTCTCCTGCTGCCCGGCGGCCCGGAGCGCCGACTCGGCTACCGCCAGCGGCCGCCCGGTGCCCGGCTCGACCAGCAGCAGCTCTTCCTCTACGCCCATACTCCGTGCCGTCATGCCCGAGGAGTTCCCCCCGATCGCCGCGTTATTCCAAACCGGCCCGGCAAGATCACCGGCCCGCCCGGTTCCGGCCGGTCCGCCCCATGGGCGGCGGCACCCGCAGTAGGTAGGGTTCGGTGCATGACGATCGTTAACGGCGCCGGCGTCATCGTGACCGGCGGTGGCGGCGGGATCGGACGGGCCATCGCCCGCCGGCTCGCGGCTGACGGTGCCCGCGTAGTGGTGAACGACCTGGACGAAGCGGCCGCGGCGGCGGTCGCGGCCGAGACCGGCGGTTTCGCGGTCCCCGGCGATGTCGGCACCGGGCCGGGCGTGGCGCAGCTCATCGAGGCGGCCGCCGGGTTCCTGGGGCAGGTCGACATCTACTGCTCCAACGCCGGGACCGGCGGCGGCACCGGCCCGGAGTCGCCCGACGACCAGTGGCAGCGGGCCTGGGAAGTCAACACGATGGCCCACGTCCGCGCGGCCCGGCTGCTGCTCCCCGGCTGGCTGGAACGCGGGACCGGCACCTTCGTGGTCACCGCGTCCGCCGCGGGCCTGCTGACCATGCTCGGCGCCGCCCCGTACTCGGCCACCAAGCACGCGGCCGAAGGGTACGCCGAATGGCTGGCCGCGACCTACGCCCACCGCGGGCTGACCGTGCACTGCATCTGCCCGCAGGGCGTGCGGACGCCGATGCTGGCCGGCTCCGGGCGGGCGGGCCAGGTCGTGCTCGCCGGGGCCGCGATCGAGCCCGAGCAGGTGGCCGACGCCCTGGCCGCCCGGCTGGCCGACGGCAGCTTCCTGGTGCTGCCCCATCCCGAGGTCCGCGACTATTTCGCCGCCCGCGCCGCCGACACCGACCGGTGGCTGCGCGGCATGTCGAAGCTTCAGCAGCGCATCGAAGAGGCGGAGGAAAAAACGTGAAAGCCTGGCAGGTAGGCCGGCACGGCCAGCCGGAAGACGTGCTGGAACTGGCCGACGTGCCCCGCCCGGTGCCCGGCCCGGGGCAGCTCCTGGTGCGGGTGCTGGCGGCGGCGGCGAACTTCCCCGACGTGCTGCTGTGCACGGGCGCTTACCAGGTCCGGCCGCCGCTGCCGTTCACCCCCGGCGTGGAGCTGTGCGGCGAAGTCCTGGAGGCGGCCGCTGACGTCACCGGGTTCGCGCCCGGGGACCGGGTGATCGGCGGGGCGGCGCTGCCGTCCGGGGCGTTCGCCGAGTACACCGTCATGGACGCGGCCTACACGTTCCCCGCGCCCGCGGCCCTCGACGACGCCGAGGCGGCGCCGTTCGCGGTGACCTACCAGACCGGCTGGTTCGGGCTGCACCGGCGGGCCGGCCTGGCCGCCGGGGAGACGCTGCTGGTGCACGCGGCGGCGGGCGGCGTCGGCACCGGCGCCATCCAGCTCGGCAAGGCGGCGGGGGCCCGGGTCATCGGCGTGGCCGGCGGCCCGGAGAAGACCGCGCTGGCCCGGGAAACCGGTGCCGACGTGGTGATCGACCGCTACGCGGAGGACTTCGTGGCGGTGGTCAAGGAGGTTACCGGCGGCCGCGGCGCCGACGTCGTCTACGACCCGGTGGGCGGCGACGCGTTCGCCCGGTCGACCAAGTGCGTGGCGTTCGAGGGCCGGATCGTGGTGGTCGGCTTTGCCAGCGGCACCATCCCGTCCGCCGCGCTGAACCACGCCCTGG
>DASWUW010000531.1:0-3047 GCA_036406335.1 Trebonia sp. | reverse complement strand
CACCGGGATGGCGGGCAGCGACACGCTGAACACCGGGTTCCCCGGAGTCCAGGCCGAACCGGTGGGTCCTCCCGGGGCCTACACGAACCGGCCCGGCTTCAGCCACGGCGGCGTCGGGGTGGCGGCCTGCTGGTACGGCGGGGCCCGGGCCGTGGCCCACACGCTGCTCGCGGCCGCGGCCAAGCGCGACATCGGACCGCACGCACTGGCCCACCTGGGGGCGGTGGACATCGGGCTGCGCACGGCCCGGGCCGCGCTCGACCGGGCGGCGGACGAGATCGACGCCGACCCGCAAGACCGGGCCGGCGCCGGAGCGCTGCGCGCCCTGCGGGTCCGGACGCTGACCGAGGCGGTCGCCTCCGACGTGCTGACCCGGACCGGGCGGGCTCTCGGGGCGGGGCCGCTGGGCCACGACGAGGGGCACTCCCGGGCCGTCGCCGACCTCACGGTGTACCTGCGCCAGCATCACGCGGAGAGTGACCTGGCGCACCTCGGCGAGCAGGTCGCGGCGCAGGGAGCGAGCTGGTGACCCGGGCCGCTTCGAGCCCCATCGACGCGCCGGGCACCGACGAACGGACCTGGGCCGCCTGGCCCTGGCTGAGCACGCTGCCCGGCAACGGGCTCACCGGGCTGTCCGCCGTGACCAGTGCCGTAGTGGTGGCCGCCCATCCCGACGACGAGGTGCTGGGGGTCGGCGGGCTGCTGTCGGTGCTGGCCGCGTCGCGGGCCCGGCTGCGGCTGATCGCGGTCACCGACGGGGAGCGCTCGCACAAGGGACACGCCGCGCCGGCGCCGCTGGCCCGGCGGCGCACAGCGGAAACCGACACCGCGCTGCGCGCCCTGGGCGCCCGCACGGTCGAGGTGATCCGGCTCCAGCTGCCGGACAGCGGGCTGGCCCGCCGGGAGGACGAGCTCACCGCCGCGCTGGCGCCGCTGGTGGCGGACTTCGACCTGTGCCTCGCCCCCTGGGACCGGGACCTGCACCCCGACCACGAGACCGCGGGCCGGGCCGCCTGCCGGGCGGGCGCGGCCACCTTGTACTACTACCCCATCTGGATGTGGCACTGGGCCGTGCCCGCCGACCCCCGGGTGCCCTGGGACCGGGCGCTGCGCATCCCTCTCCCGCCGCGGGCGGTCGCCCGCAAACGCGCCGCGATCACCTGCTTCGCCAGCCAGACGCAGGACCGGGGCCACGGCCTCGGCCCGGTACTCGACCCGGGCACGATCGCTCACTTCACCCGGTCAGTCGAGGTGCTGTTCCGGTGACGCTCGGACCAGGCTACTTCTCGGGAATCTACGCGTCCTCAGCCGACCCGTGGGGGCTGGCGGAGCGCTGGTACGAAACCCGCAAGTACGCGCTCAGCGTCGCCCTGCTGCCCCGGGAGCACTACGGCAGCGCATTCGAGCCCGGCTGCTCGATCGGCGTGCTCAGTACCCAGCTGGCACCGCGCTGCGACCAGTTGCTGGCCTGCGACGGGGTCCCCGAGGCGGTCACGGCGGCCCGGGCCAGAACGGCGGGGCAGCCCGGCGTCCGGGTCGAGCAGCGGGTGCTGCCCGGCCAGTGGCCGCCGGGCTCGTTCGACCTCATTATTTTCTCCGAGATTCTCTACTACTTCGGCGACGACGACCTGGACCGGGTCCTCGGCCTGGCCGCGGGCGCGCTGGGCCCGGGCGGGCAGCTGCTCGCGGTGCACTGGCGGCACCCCGCGCCCGACTACCCGCGTACCGGCGACGCGGTCCACCAGGCCCTGGCCGCGCACCCGGGACTGGCCCGGCTGACCGGCTACCGCGATCAGGACTTCGCCGCCGAGGTGTACGCCCGGGCGGACGGCGACCTGCGGTCGGTGGCCCAGACTGGCGGGATCGTGTGACCAGCCCCGCCTGGGAGATCAGGCCGGCCCGGGTGATCCGGTCGGTCGGCGTCATCGTCCCGGCTCACGACGAGGAAGACCTGCTGCCGCTCTGCCTGCAGAGCCTGCGGCGGGCGGCGCGGGCGGTACCCGGCCTCCCGGTGCACCTGGTCGTGGTGGCCGACGCCTGCCGCGACCGGACCGCCGCGGTGGCCCGGCGCGGCGGCGCGGCCGTGGTGACGGTCGACGCCCGCAACGTCGGCGCGGCGCGGGCGGCCGGCGCGCGCGAGGTACTGCGCCGGACCGGGCACCTCCACCCGGCGGACGTCTGGCTGGCCACCACCGACGCCGACACGGTGGTGCCGCCGTCCTGGCTGGGCCAGCAGACGCGCTACGCCGACCGGGGCTGGGACGCGGTGGTGGGCACGATCCAGGTTCCGGACTGGTCCGGGTACCCGCCCGCGGTGCGGTCGCTGTTCCGCGAGCGCTACACCGCCGGCGGCAGCCTGCACGCCCATGTGCACGGGGCCAACCTGGGCTTCCGCGCCTCGGCCTACCTGGCCGCGGGCGGCTTCCCGGACAAGCCCACGGCCGAAGACCATGCCCTGGTGGCGGCGCTGGCCGCGGCCGGCCGCCGGGTGCTGCGGACCCGGAGGGTGACCGTCGTGACCTCAAGCCGGCGCCAGGCCCGGGCACCGCTCGGCTTCAGCGGCTACCTGGGCGACCTGGAAGCCGAAGCCGAAGCGGAAACGGAAACGGCGCGGCCCGAGAGCGCGTGACCACGCCGGGAGCTACCCGGCGCCGGGCAGGCAGACCTGGAGGACCCCGTCGCGAACCCGGGTCTGGAACACCGGCTGCCGGGCGGTGGCCGGGCCGCGGACGACCGAGCCGTCCGCCAGCCGGAACACGCTGCCGTGCCAGGGGCAGGTGACGCAGCCGTCGGCGAACTCGCCGTCGGACAGCGGAGCCGACATATGGCTGCACCAGTCGGCCAGCACCTGGAATTCGGCGCCGTCGCGGACCACGAGCAGCGGCACGTCGCCCAGCAGCACCCGGGACGGCCCCGCGGGCAGGCTCACGGCGGCGGCGAGCTCCTGCCAGCCGGGCGGCACCAGGTGCGGCACTGCCTCGGCGTGGTTGGCCCCGCCCGCCTGATGGAATGAGATGTGCCCGCCGAGCAGGCCGCCGGCGCCGGCG
>DASWUW010000530.1:0-4242 GCA_036406335.1 Trebonia sp. | reverse complement strand
GGAGAGCCCGACGTGGGTGACCCCGAGCGTTTTCAGGTTGAAGTGCAGCGTCTCGGTCAGCGCGGTAACCGCGTGCTTGGACACCCCGTACGCTCCGAGGGCCCCGGCGAACACGCCGAACACCGATGAGGTGTTGACCAGGTGCGCGCTGTCCTGTTCGAGCAGCACCGGCATAAACGTCCGGACGCCGTTCATCACGCCCTCCAGGTTGACGCCGAGCACCCAGTCCCACTCGCCCGGCGGCATCTCCCACAGCGGCCCGTGGGACCCGCCGACCCCCGCGTTGTTACACACCACGTGCACCGCGCCGAAGGCCGACAGGGCGGCGTCCCGCAGCGCCCCCACCGCCGCCCGGTCCAGGGCGGCCTCCTCCACGTCGGCCATCACGACGCTCATGCCCGCGGCGGCGAACCGCTCGCACAGGCCCAGCCCGATCCCGCTGGCCGCCCCGGTAACGACGGCTACCCGGCCCGGCCCGACGAGACCGGGGCCGGCCGGGCCGGGTCCGGCGGAATCTGGGGAAACGCCGCTGACGGCGTCGTCGGCACTCGTAGCCGGGGGCATAGCCGCCGGGCTGGGCCGGGAAACCTACGGCGTCGGACCGACCGCCGGGTTAGTGGGATGACCACCGTTGAAGTGCATCATCGCTAGTGTCCCGGTGGCAATCGTCAGCCACCGGGTGAGGGAGTTGCGCGGCAGCAGCGCGACCGCGGCCCAGGCGACCGAGGAGTACCAGGGCAGCTGCCAGGGCGCGACGACGATCCAGGCGAACGTCAGCGCGCAGGTGGCGGCGACCGGGGTCGGCACGTCGGGGGACAGGCGGTTGTAGAGGTACCAGGCCAGCAGCAGCATCAGCGGGGGCCAGACGAAGCCGAACACGGTGGTCACGGTGTGTTCGGCGTGGTTGCCGTAGAAATGCTGCACGAGCACCTGGGCGAGCCGCCACAGCGTGGGGGAGATGACCATGGTGGAGGCCGCGCGCAGCGGCTTGAGCATGGTCAGCCCGTAGCTGAAGAAGTAGAGGCAGAATGTCGTCAGCCCGGCCACCCCCGCGGTGCGGGCGAGCCGGGTCCAGGCGCGGTCGTGGATCAGCGGGATGGCGATGGCGAGCGCCACGAACGCGGCGTTGATCTTGAGGCCGGCCGTGACCCCGACCAGCAGCCCGACGACGAGGTCATCCCGGGGCCGGGAGGACCGCCGCGCCGTCACGATGGCGGCCACCGCGGCCAGCGCGAGGAACGTGTCCAGGTGGCCGCCCATGACCAGGACCATGATCAGCAGCGGGTTGGCGACCCAGAGCAGGGCGGCCCGCACCGGGTTCTCCGCCGTCCGCAGCAGCAGGTACCCGGTCGCGAGGAACGCGGCGCCGACCATGATCATCAGCACCCAGACCGTCAGCCACGGCTTCGGCCCGCCGATCAGCGCGGCGAGCAGGTGCAGCCAGGTCGCCACCGGGCCGTAGACCGAGGCCGTATGCTGCCACTGCGGGCTGACGAGCATCGTGTACGGGTTGTTCTTGCCCCCGGGCAGCATCGCCGGGGTGAACGTGTAGGGGTTGTAGCCGAGCGCGGCGATCCGCCCGTAGGCGGCGTAGGAGCCCACGTCTCCCGATCCCACCGGCGTGATGCACACCAGCGCGGCGACGGTCGCCGAGGCGGCCAGGAAGACCCGCCGCGGGCTGGGGGCCCAGCCCCGGCTGTTGGCCCACAGCATCATGGCCAGGCCGAGGCAGCACAGCCCGACCGAGACGTACATGATCACGTTGGCCAGCAGGTTGTTGAGGTGCCTGGCCCCCAGGTCGCGCGCGATCGCGGTCAGCGGCAGCAGGACCGGGGGCGTGGCCACGCTCGGCTGGGGGGCGGTGGCGCACAGGCCGTTGACGGCCACCCCGCAGAGGCCGAGCGCGCTCAGGATTACCGCAGGCAGCGGGCGGGCCAGGCGGCTGTGCGACAGCACCCGGATGAGCTCGCCCATGAGGACCTCGACCCGCCCGCCGAGCAGCGGCGGATCCGCCAGCCGGGACCCGGCGGACGGCGTCGCGGTCTCGGGAGGTTCCGGGGCGGTGATGACCTGCGGCTGCGGTGCGCTGGCAGTCGCCGGGACAGCGGACGGCACCCCGGCGGGAGGCTGCCCCTCAGCGTTGTCACGCTGCGGCGGGTCCACCAACAGGGTCATCCATTTCCTCCTGGTACGGACGGACGCTCGCTGGACGGGCGTAGACGAACCTCCTGCTTCAGGCCGGCGAATCTCACTGGTTTCGGCAAATATTACCCAGTGGCCCGCCCGTGCGCTTCCTGCCCGCCGCCCGGCTAACCCCGTTTGCCGCCGCTGCGGCCAACCACCGGCAGGTGTTTTCCCGCCCGGGCCGGGACCAGCTCGTCAGCTGCGTGTGATCACGTTCACAAGCTGGTTTTACGTTACACGTGATCCACTCGATACCTGCGGGGCAATCCTGAGAAAAGCTCTGAGAATCAGCAGCTACGTGGTCCGGCCGCTCGGGTGGTCACTGGCAGCGGGCACAATGGACGCGTGGCACACCAAGCGCGATTCGCCGCCGTCATGACGGCGATCACCAGACGGCTCCCGTTCGGGCTCGCTGAGGTGGTCGCGCCGAGCCTGGTCGGCTACCTGCTGATCAACTTGTGCACGTTTTTTCTGGACCTGGGGCTTCTCGGGGTGCTCCACGGCAGCCTGCGGTGGCCGATCCCGGCCGCGGTCACCCTTTCCTACGGGACCGCCTCGGCGGTCAGCTACATGCTCAACCGGATACTGAATTTCCGCAGCCACCAGGAGGTCGGCCGGCAGTTCCCGGTCTATGTCGCGGTCAGCGCGAGCAACTACCTGATCTTCGTGCTCGGGCTCACCGACCTGCTGTCCGCCCTGGGCGTCTACTACGAGTTCTCCCGGATTATCGCCGCGTGCTGCGAGGCCGTCTACCTGTACTGCATGCTGCGCTGGGTGGTCTTCCGCGACACCGCCGCGGCCGCCGGGACGGACAGCGCGCCGGAACCGGCGGCCCGGCTAAGCTGAGCGATCGTGGCCTCAAGAGCACCTGCGCCGGACGTCAACCTGCTGATTCGCGGTGGCCAGGTCCTGACGATGGATTCCGCGGGTGACATCGCCGGGGGAGACGTTCACGTGCGCGATGGCGTGATCCAGTCAGTCGGCCGGAACCTGGACGTCCCGGAAGCGGAGCTGTTCGACGCCGCGGGGAAATAGTGCTTCCCGGGCTGGTCGACACCCGCTGGCACATGTGGAACACGCTGCTGCGCGGGATGTCAGACGGCCGGCCGGCCGGGACCGGGACCGACCGGGGCGGCTACTTCGCCACCGGCACCGCGATCGGCAGGCACTTCCGGCCCGGCGACGTCTACGCGGGAACGCGGCTGGCCGCGGCCGAGGCCGCCGACGCGGGCATCACCACGGTGCACGACTGGGCGCACAACGTCCGGGGCCGGGACGGGGCCGAGGCCGGGCTGCGCCCTCGGCGAGTCGGGCCTGCGCGCCCGGTTCTCCTACGGCTACGAGGCCGGGCACGCCAACGGCCAGCTGATGGCCCTGGCCGACCTGGCCGACCTGGCCTCCCGCTGGCCCTCCTACGCCGCGGACGGCCGCCTCCACCTCGGCATGGCCTGGCGGGGGACGGGCGGGTCCAACCCGCTGATGCGAGTCGCGCCGGAGCTGTACCGGGCCGAGATCGCCGCCGCGCGCGAGCTTGGCCTGCTCGATCCGAGCTGCAGATCGGCTACGGCCAGCCGGTCACCGGCGAACTGCTGGCCGCCGGGCTGCCGGTGGGGCTGTCGGTCGATACCACGATGCTCTCCGGGAACGCGGACCTGTTCGCCGTGATGAAGGTGGCCCAGGCCTGCGCCAACGGCCAGGCGCGGCATGAGTTCGCGCTGACCGCGCGGGACGTGCTGCGGCTGGCCACCATCGACGGCGCGCGCAGCCTGGGCCTCGGGGCGCAGACCGGGTCACTCGCCCCGGGCAAACGCGCGGACGTCATCGTCGAGTCAGTCGACGCGCCGAACCTGGGTGTCCTCACCGACCCCGTCCGCCTCCTGGTCACCGCGGCCAGTCCCCGCGACGTGCAACTGGTCGTCGCCGACGGCCGGATCCTCAAGCGCGACGGAGTGCTCTCGGCGGTCGACGTCGCGGAGGTGACCCGTTCGGCCCGCGAGTCCCTTTCCGGGGTACTCGCCCGCGCCGCCGCCTGATCTGCCGGATGCGGCCTTGTCGGCG
>DASWUW010000529.1:0-3862 GCA_036406335.1 Trebonia sp. | reverse complement strand
GAGGTCCTCAACCTGATCACGGCACTCGACAGAGTCGGCGCCGACGAGCAGGTAGCCGTGCTCGCCAAACGCGCTGTCGCCGCCGCTGACCCTGACGATCTGATGTCCGCATCAGAGCTCCTGACGACTCTGCATGATGTCGGCTGTGCTCAGATGATCCCCGGTCGGCTAGTCAACGGACTCACCGCGCGTGCTGACATCACCAACGCGGGTGAGGTGGCAATGCTGCTCGAAACGTTCGCTGCCATCAGTGCGGACACCGAGGTGTCTGCGATCCTAGCCCGTGACCCCGCTGCCAGCGTCGACCTTGCCTCCGCAACCGGCGTCGCGTTCCTGCTGCGCATGCTCAAGGAGACCGGGGCAGACGAACAGGTGGCAGCCCTCCTCGCACGAGACCCAGTGGCCCACGTCGGCCGGGGCGAGGCGGCTGCCGCCCTCTTGGAGTTTCGGCCCACGCAGGGCATCGCTACAGAGGCCACGATCATGGCTCTGATTGAGCGGCTCCCCGCCGAGGGATCCTTCACCTCATTTCTCCATTACACCAAGCGGGCGGAAGATTACCGGTTCGGGCGTCGCCACGACGGCCAGGCCGCTGTTCCCTGGGGTTGGGACGACCTTGAATAACCAGTCATCCGCGGCGGCACCGCGCCACCGGCGGCAACTGGATCAGGCCGCGCCGAGGCGGAAACATTGCCCCGGCCGCGTCGCCAGAAGAATCCCGCAGGTGAGCGGTGGCCGCCTGGCTCGGCAGCCAGGCGAGCCGCACTGGGGAGTGCTACCTCACCGCTATGTATTCCGTCTGGCGTGGCGGCTCTCGCGGTACGCGTTGTCCTGCTGGTAGCTGCGGCGGATAACGAGCTTGTGCTTGCGGCCCTGGAACAGGTACCCGTCGGGCGTGACACCGTACCCGGCGACATGCTTGTCGATCGCCTCGCTGACGTACTGCGGCAGCGGGATGTCGCGGAACTCCCCCTCCCGGCGGAACTTCAACGGCTTCAGCTGCGCTGCCGGGTTCACCTGCTCCTTTACCCGCAGGGTTTTGCCGCGGTTGACCCGGCAGCGCAGGTTGACCGCGAGGGCCTCGCCGATCCGCAGCCCGCAGCCGTGCATCAGCCACACGGTGGCGGCCCAGTCCGGCGGCAGCCCTGCCGCGACCGCTTCTATCTGCGCATGAGTCGGGATGATGAAGTCGGCGCCGATGACGACGCCAGGGAGCTGGATACCAGTGCAGGGGGATTCCGCGAGCTTCTTGTCGCGTACCGCCTCGGCGAGCACGGCGCTGATGACCAGGTAGGCGCAGCCGATGCGGCTAGCCGACAGTCCCTTGCGGTGCATCGCGGCGATCAGTGCCTTGATGTCCTCTCGGCGAATACCCGCAATCGGCTTGCCGCCGATCGCGGGATCGACGTGAGCGCGCAGCACGGACCGGTACGTGGCGATGCTGGAGTCGGCGCCGAGATGCTGCCCCAGCCAGGTCCCGGCCGCGTCGCGGAACAGGACCCGCCCCGCCTTCGGGTCGACGAAGGTGCGGGCGCGCTTGTCGTGCTCGACCTTGAGCGCGAAGTCCTCGGCCTCGCGCCGATCATCGCCGAAAGACTGCTCACGCTGACGGCTCGACCGGCCGCCGGTCGTGCGGTAGCGGACCACCCACTGGTGCGGACAGCCCTCCCATTCGCCGCAGTCGCAGCGCTTGAAGATTCTGGCCACGGTCATATCTCCCGGGTCTGGAGCCACTCCTCCACGTGCCGCTCGCGGAATCGCAGGTACCGGCCGACCCGGTAACCCCGCAGGCCCCATTGCCGCCAGCAGCCGTAGACGGTCTTCTTCGGCACGCCCAGGTAGACAGCCAGTTCCTCGACGGAGAGAAGCCGGTTCGAGCCGCCTACGGGAGCCGTACGGCGGGCAGCCCGGTGCTGGACGGATGCACGCTCACCTGCGGCCACGTCGTCAAGTTCACGGTTGCGCCGGGCGGTCGTCACGGCAACCTCCGCCCGCCACGGGTGGGGTGTTGCGGTGTAACCCGGGCCAAGGGGCGGGGTTCCCGGGCGGTGGCCATCGGCGCCGTGCTGGTTCCTCCCCGTGCCCCAGCTCCTGTGCGGGCTAGGGAGCAGCGCGGGCTGGCCTGCCGCCCGGGACCGGCGATATCCAGCGCCGACTCAGACCGCGATGTCAAGCCAATGGCCGTAGCCGACAGTGGGCCTGGCCGGGCGCGGCGTCCGAGTGGGCCGCGGGCGCTAGGACGGCAGGCTGGCCGTCGGCGGGCTTGCCCCTGTCCGGCCCGGACGCGTCGCACGTGCGCCGCAGGCGCCCGGTCAGGGGAACGGGGCCGGGGGACGGCGCAGCGAGCCGCCGTGGCCGGGCGCTCAGGCCACGCGTCGTCGTCGGCACCATGAACGGCAGAGAGAACGATCTGCTCTGTGGACAGCGCCCCGGGCAGGGTGAGCACGGAATGAAGGCATGGCAGTATGGACATGGGATCCAGGTCCCGCTGCCGCCGCAAAACGCTGACAATGAGGTGATCTCACCGAATTTCAGCTGATGTATTTGTGCTCGAATTGGGTGAGGACGAGGGCGGCGCGAGTTATCTCGGTGATTCGGCTGGGGCTGGCGGTGATGTGCTGGAGGATGGCCCAGCGCTGTGTGAGCAGGGCGAACCCGCGTTCTCCGCGGCAGCGCAGGTCGCGCAGCAGCGCGTTCCGGGTGCGGGCGCCGGTATCGAGTTCCTGGTTTCCGGGAGGGTTCTTGAAGGGCACGAGGATGCCGGTTCCGGCTCCTTCGTAGCCGAGGTCGGCGAGGGTCGGCATTCCGAGGGCGGCGGCGCGGTAGAGGGCGGGCAGGGCGTGGACGCGGGCGGCGGTGATGTCGTGGACGGAGCCGGGCTCGGCGGGGCCGGCCCAGAGCGGGAGCCCGTCGGGGCGCATGACGGCCTGGACGTTGCCGCCGTGGCGGCGGGCCTTGCCGGAGTACCAGGCGTCGATCTGCTGGCCCTTCACGCTGGTCATCGGCTCGGAGCAGCGGTCGGTCTCGAAGACCTTGCCGTCCAGGATCACGTACGGCACGCTCTCGGCCATCGCCCGTTCCAGAGCCTCGGCCAGGCCTGGGGCCTGCTGCGACAGCACGTCGGCGGCCTCGGCGACGTAGCGGTAGGCGGTCGCGCGGGAAACGCCGTGGTCGCGGCCGAGGGCCTCGATGCGGGTGCGGTCGCGGAACCAGCGCAGTGCGAGGACGGCCTGGTCACGGCAGGTCAGCCTCCTGCTCCGGGCCGGGGTGCCGCGGAGGCGCCGCTCGGCGGACAGGAGCCGGGAAAGGTAGCGGAGCAGCTCCGCGGGGACGTCGAGCATGGCACGATAGGGAATCAAGTGGAGTCCTGGGGTGGAGAAGATCTTGTGGTGAGACCTCTTTTACCGGGACTCCACTCCCGTTTCCAGGCATGTCCGGACTGTCCGCGAGCCTCCCCGGAACGCCTCTCCCGCGTCGTTAATGCCCGGATACCCGATCCATTTTCAGTGAGATCACCTCATTGCCAAAGCCATTTTGTTCAAGGCAACAGAAAAGATTGTCACTGCCCAAGGCATGCAGGGCTTCCGGGCTAATATCGTTACATACACGATCGCCAAGTTGGCCATTACTACTGGGCAGCGGATCGACCTCAATCACATTTGGCAAGAGCAAAAGATTACTCCGGCACTCGTGGCTGCCATCGATGATCTAAGTCGCAGAGTTCGGAGCGTCATCGTATCCCCAGTAGGTAACTCCAACGTGACCGAGTGGGCCAAGCGTCCTGATTGCTGGCGCAGGGTCAGCGACATCCAGTGGACGGTGCCTGATGATCTTGCGGCGGAGGACAGCGATCCCACGACGA
>DASWUW010000528.1:0-2815 GCA_036406335.1 Trebonia sp. | reverse complement strand
CACGCTCGGCTAGCCACCGGACGGCATCCAGGGTCATAATCGGCAGCTGCTCGGCGAGATCCCGGTGGACGGCCCACCCCCCGCGCACGACGAGGGCGTCGCCGGACTGCACGCGGAGGCCGGCTCGCTTCTCGGCGACGTCGAGGTCGGCGGCGGTGACCTCGTGCCCCGGAGCGAGCCGACTGCCCGGTGCCAGGTCGAGTAGCGCGCCGGCAGTGGTGATCCCCGCCGCGAAAGGTGTAGTCGAAGCGTGCCTCAGCGTGCCCTGGGACACCACCTGAGCAAGAGGGACGCCCGGGTAGACCTGACCGTCGACCGGGATGTGCGCCAGGGCGTCGATATGCGTCATCGCGATGTGGTGGGTGTTGACTACCAGGACGTCGGAGAGGGCCTGGGCCGGTGAACCGGTGTAGCTGAGCATCTGCTGTACCGGCGCCGGCATCGGGCTCAGCCCGTGCGGTACCGGGCCGCCGCCGGCGAGCGTCGTCGGGGAGATGGGGTGGGCAAGCGAAACCGTGCGTCCGGTGCGGACCACCGCCGCGCCCCGGGCCCGGGCCTCGTCGGTGATGAAGTTCAGGGTGCCCCGCTCGTCTCCTTTCCCCCATCGGCCCCAGTTGCTGGGCAGCGTCTCCGCCGGTGCGGCTGCCGGTGTCGTAATGCGCGGCCCGGCGGATGGCGGGACGGGCTCGGTGCTCACGAAGGCCCTCTTTGTGCGAGGCGCGGGAACAGCTGCTCGGCGTTGCCGCGGTCGATGGCCTGGCGCTGCTCGCCGGTCATTTCGAACGAGTCGAGCCGCTCGGTGAACTGGCGAGACTGGTCCGGCCGGAACTCGTAGGGCCAGTCGGAGCCGAAGGTGATGTGGCCAGGCTCGGCGAAGGCGAGCAGCGAGGGCAGCGCATACGGCCCCCCGGTCAGCGCCGTGTCGAAGTAGAACGTTCGCAGCTGATCGATGGCGTCGGCCTCATCGGCGTCGCGGGAGATCATGCTCGCAATCCGGGTGGCAGCGTAAGGGACATAGCCGCCTCCGTGGGAGAGCAGGACGCGCAGCCGGGGGTACCGATGCGGGCAGTCATGCTTGACGAGGTTCACCGCCGCCCGGGTGCTGTCGGCCAGGAAGTCGACCACTCCGGAAGTGATTCCCTCGACCCGCGGGCCGGGGAGGGCGGTGGGGTGAATGAAGAGCACCGTTTCCCATTCGTCGAGCAGTTGCATCAGCGGGTCCCACTGGGGTGAGCCGACGTAGGTCCCGTCGACGTTGCCGGGCAGGACAATGCCGTCGGCGCTGAGCTCGTCGAGAGCGTACTGCGCCTCCTTCATCGAGGCGTCGAGGTCCGGGAGGGCCAGGGTAGCGAAGAAGCCGAAGTGCCCGGGATCCTCGCGCACCAGCTCGCCGCAGAACTCGTTGACCGTGCGCGCGAGCCAGCGCACCCGGGCCGGGTCGTCGCCCGGTCCCCATCGAACGCCGGGACTGGAGACCGAGAGAACCGCGGTCGCGATGCCCTTGGCGTCCATGGCGGCCAGCGCGGATTGCCCGTTCCAGTCGACCAGCGATCCCGGGTAGTCGGGGTTCGCCTTCAGCCAGGCCAGGTACTCAGGAGGAACCACGTGAGTGTGGGTGTCGATCCGCTCCCGCGGCCCGGGTATTCGCGTGCTGGGCGGCATCAGACGATCTCCTCGCGGGGTGGATCGGGGAGAGCCGCGCACAGGAAGCCACGGCAGCTGGGACGATCGTTACAGACAGATGAAACGTTAGGCGGCCAGGCCTGGCGTGTCAAGGAGTCCCCGGTCGCGGGCTCGCCCGGCAGCACTTCGGCAGCGGCCTCAGGCCCCGGCGGGCTCTTGGTCCTCGTCCGCCATCCGGATCAGCGCGTCGGCGAGCCTCCTCAGAATGGCGGAATACTCCGCGGAGCCGCCTTGCGCCGCGAGGAACGCGCCCTCGAAAGCCGCGCCGGCGAAGTCGACCAGGCGGTCCGCAGTCTGGATCGCCGGCGCCGCGCCAGGTTCGGCGAAGCAGAGGGCCAGGGCATCGCGCAGCCCGTCCCGCTGCTGCTGCCGCAGCCGCAGAACGGCGGCGTTAGCTCCTCCGGCCGGGGCGCTGAGCAGCAGAATGGTCTGCAGGCGGAGGAACTCGGGTGACTCCCCGATGATCCGAGCGGCGCGCTGGAGAACCCAGGTCACCTTCTCGGACCGGGTGGCGGCTCGCGGCAGGTTGTCGAGGGCAGTCAATTCCACGAATTCCGCGGCTCCGCGCTCCATCACCGCCATGAGGACGCCCTCCTTGGAGCCGAAGTGCCAGTAGATCGAGCTGGCCGGCAGCCCCGACTCCTTCGCCAGCGTGGAGATGCTCGTGCCGTCGAAGCCGCGGGCAGCCATCAGCCGGCTGGCCGCGTCGAGGATTTCCTCCCGCGAGCGGTCACCCTGCTCCTGACGCTTGGTCCTGGCGGATGATTCGCTCACCCGAGCAGCCTACCTACGGCGGGCACCGCCGCCGCGGAGCAACCTGGACCGCGGCTCATGCCTGGCTGCCAGCAGTGGCCGCGGGGCGGACCCGAAGGAGCCGGATAAGGGTGGCCGTGCGTGTGCCGGGTGTCCTACGCCAGGCGGCGAGGCCGACCGCGAGGAGCAATGCCGCGCCGTTGAACAGGTCGGGGATCCAGATGGGCAGGCCGGCCAGTTGCAGGCCCTTGACCCCGACGGCCAGCACGTAGGCGGCGACCACCGTGCCCCACACGTTGAACCGGCCGCCGCGGAACTGGGTGGAGCCGAGGAACACCGCGGCGATCACCGGCAGCAGGTAGCCGGGGCCCACCGTCGG
>DASWUW010000527.1:0-2364 GCA_036406335.1 Trebonia sp. | reverse complement strand
GTGGTGAAGCCGAACAGCAGCGCGGCCGAGACGGCGCCGAACGGCGTGTAGCGGCCGAAGATCATGGCCGCCAGCGCGATGTAGCCCTCGCCCGAGGTCATGTCGATGCCGAACGAGCCGACCGAGCCGATGGTGAAGTAGGCGCCGCCCGCCCCGGCGATCAGGCCCGCGATGATCACGTTGCGGTAGCGCATCGCGATGACGCGGATGCCCACGGTGTCGGCGGCCACCGGGTGCTCGCCGACCGCCCGGGTGCGCAGGCCCCACTTGGTCCGGAACAAGCCGATGTTCACCACGGCGAGCAGCACGTAGGTGAGGTACAGGAACACGTTCGAGTCGAAGAAGACCGGCCCGATGATCGGGATGTCGCCCAGCAGCGGGATCTTCCACGGGCTGAACGTCGCCGGGTTGTTCAGCGTGTCGCCGTAGGGCACCATGATCGCGTTGTAGAGGTAGCCGGTGAGGCCGAGGACCAGCGTGTTGAGTACGACGCCGAGCACTACCTGGTCGACCAGGTAGGCGATGGCGAACACGGCCAGCAGCACGGCGACCAGCGAGCCCGCCAGGGCGCCGCACAGCAGCCCGAGCCACAGTGACCCGGTCACCGAGGTCGCGATCGCCGCGCAGAACGCGCCCAGCAGCAGCTGGCCCTCGATCGCGATGTTGATGACCCCGGAGGTGGAGCAGATCACGCCGGTCAGCGCGCCGAGCATGATCGGGATGGAGTCGTCGAGGGTGCCGGACAGCTGGTTCACGACGTTGAACGAGATCGCCTGGCCCGCATCTGACCAGGCGATGAGCGCGATGACGAAGAAGAACAGCACCAGGCCGATGACCAGGCGCAGCGCCACCCGGCTGAGCGGCAGCCGCCCCAGGACGGACGCCGTCCGCACCCCGGCCAGCAGCAGCGAGACCGCACCGCAGAAGAACGCCGTCCCGGCGGCCGGCACCACCAGGTTCGGCACCGAGATCTTGGCGAACTCCGGGGTGAAGCCGAACGTGGCGTTGCCGTGGGCGCGGATGCCGAAGACCAGGATGTCGATCAGGCCGAACACCGCGTAGGTGACCGGTGCGGCGAACCGCCCGCCCCACGAGGCGGCGGCCGACGCGGCCCCGGGGCGGGGCGGCAGCAGTACCGGCAGCCGGCCCGCCGGAGGTGCGGTCGAGGACGAGGTCACGCGTTCCACCCCTTGGACATAGATCCACCCACCCCGCCGGCCCGCGCCTCGCGCAGCCGGAACAGGGCCCGGATCAGCGGCGGCGCCGCGACGAACATGACGATCAGCGCCTGCAGTACCTGGACGATCTGCACCGGGGTGGAGGTCGCGGTCTGCATGCCCGGCGACCCGGCGTGCAGCGCCCCGAACAGCAGCCCGGCCGCCACCACGCCGCCCGGCTTGCCCCGGCCGAGGAGGGCGACGGTGATCGCGTCAATCCCGTAGGTGCCGTAGCTGTTCGGGTTGAGGCTGAAGTCGGTGCCCTGGATGACCGCCGACCCGGCCAGCCCGGCCAGGCCGCCCGCGATCAGCATGACCAGCACCCAGGTCCGTTCCACCTTCATGCCGGCCACCCGGGCGGCGGACGCGTTCGCGCCCACGCTGCGGAACTCGAACCCGGTGGTGGTGCGGCTGAGCAGCCACCAGATGGCGAACGCGCAGGCGATGGCGATCAGGAACCCGACGTTGATCCGCAGGTTGGTGCCGGCCAGCAGCGGCAGGTGCGCGTTGAGGGCAATCGGCGGCGTGATCGGGTTGGAGGTGCCGGACGCCTGCAGCAGCGACTGGGCGGACAGCAGGTAGGCCAGCAGGTACTGCATGACGTAGTTGAGCATGATCGTGACGATCACCTCGTGGGCGCCCGTGCGGGCCTTGATCTCGCCGGTCAGCCAGCCGATGACCGCGCCGCCGACGAACCCGCCGACGACGCACGCCACCACGTGCACGAAGAACGGCATGCTGACGTCGTAGCCGAGCCAGGTGGCGAGGATCGCGCCGCCGATGAACTGGCTCTGGCCGCCGATGTTGAACAGCCCGGACTGGTACGGCAGGGCCACCGCAAGCCCGGTCAGGATCAGCGGGGTCGCCTGCACCGCGGTCTCCGACAGCGGGTTGAACACCGCCGACAGGTAACCGTCGTGGACCGCGGTGGAAATCGAGGCCTGCTGGAACAGCGCGGTCACGGTGTGCGGGTTGAACACCGATCCCTCGAACAGGGCCACGTAGGTGCCGGAGGCGACGCCCCAGGCCCGGGAGATCAGCGTGCCCACGGTCGGCGCGTTGTACACCGTGGCGTTGGTGAACGCGCACAGCAGGCCGCCGATGACGGTGGCGGCGACCAGCGCCAGCACGGTGATCGTGAAGGCAT
>DASWUW010000526.1:0-2753 GCA_036406335.1 Trebonia sp. | reverse complement strand
GTGACGCTGCCGAGAGGACCCCGATGACCCAGGCGACGACCCGGTCCCGCAGCCCCGTTGCGGCCCACCCAATCATCTCGGCCGCCATCGCGGTACTGGTGGCGGCGGATATCTTCCTGGTGCTCTACGTGCCGCTCTACTCCCGGATCACGCCGAAGTGGGGCGACTTCCCCTTCTTCTACTGGTACCTGCTGACCGTCATGCCGGTCACCTCGCTGCTGCTCGCGACCGCCGCGCTACTGCAGCGGCGGCTGGCCGGAAGCGAGGACGGCCGGTGAGCAACGTCAACGTCACCACGTTCACCATCGTTCTCGTCTTGTTTGCCGCCGTGACCGGCCTCGGGTTCGCCGCGGCGCGCTGGCGGCGCGCGGACAACATGATGCACCTGGACGAGTGGGGCCTGGGCGGACGCGGCTTCGGCACCTTCGTCACCTGGTTCCTGCTCGGCGGCGACCTGTACACCGCCTACACCTTTATCGCGGTGCCCGCGCTGGTATTCGGCTCGGGGTCGATCGGGTTCTACGCCGTGGCCTACACGATCATGGTGTTCCCGATCGTGTTCATCTTCCTGCCCCGGCTCTGGTCGGTCTCCCGGGTGCACGGTTACATCACGCCCGCCGACTTCATCCGCGGCCGCTACGGCTCCCGCGGCCTGGCCCTGGCCGCCGCCTTTACCGGGATCCTGGCGCTGCTGCCCTACATCGCGCTCCAGCTGGTCGGCATCCAGGCGGTGCTGACCGTGATGGGAGTGGGCACCTCGGCGGGCAACTCGTTCCTCCGGGACCTGCCGCTGTTTATCGCGTTCGTGGTGCTGGCGGTCTTCACCTACGTGTCCGGCCTGCGCGCGCCCGCGATGATCGCGTTTGTCAAGGACACCCTGATCTACCTGTTCGTCCTGGTGGCGGTGTTCTACATCCCGACCCGGCTGGGCGGCTGGGGGCACATCTTCGCCACCGCGCAGGCCCACTTCGCCGCGGTCAGCCCGGTGACCCGCAAGCCGCTGGGCACCTTCGTCCCGGCCCCGGCGTCCATCGGCGGCACCCGGCTCGACTTCGCGTCGCTGGCCCTGGGCTCGGCGGTCGCGCTCTTCCTCTACCCGCACGCGATCACCGGCACCCTGGCGGCCAGGCGCCGGACCGCGGTCAAGCGGAACATGATCCTGCTGCCCCTGTACTCGGTGCTGCTCGCGCTGATCGCCCTGTTCGGCTACATGGCGGTCGCCGACCCGGTGACGGCGGGACAGGTCAAGAAGGCGGGAAACGCGCAGCTGGCGGTGCCCTACCTGTTCCAGCACATGTTCCCCAGCTGGTTCACCGGGATCGCCTTCGCCGGGATCATCATCGGCGCCCTGGTACCGGCGGCGATCATGTCGATCGCCGCGGCCAACCTGTTCACCCGGAACGTCCTGGTCGAGTTCTTCCAGCCGGACGCCTCGCCGGCCCGGCAGACGCGGGTTTCCCAGTGGGTGTCGCTGGTGGTCAAGCTGGGCGCGCTGCTGTTCGCGGTGGAGTTGCCGCACACCTTCTCGATCAACCTGCAGCTACTGGGCGGGATCTGGATCCTGCAGCTCGCCCCGATGCTGATCGGCGGGCTGTTCACCCGCTGGTTCCACCGCTGGGCGCTGCTCACAGGCTGGGCCGCCGGGATGATCTTCGGCACCCTCGCCGCCTACAACGTGGCCACCCCGGCTGCGTCGCACTGGGCCGGGTCGTCGGACATCGAGTTCGGGCACACCGTCTACATCGGGATCAGCGCGCTGATCCTCAACCTGGTGATCACGGTGGTGCTCACCGTCGGGCTGCGGGCCGCCCGCGTCCCCGAAGGAGCGGACGAGACGCTCCCCGGTCAGTACACCGCCGATCCGCAAGGACCGCCCGCCCGGACGCCGGCCGGGGTCGGGGCGCCGCTGAAGGGCTGAGGGGCAGACCGGGCGGCGTGCGGGCGCGGGACGAGGCGGGTAACGTCTCCCCGGTGAGCTCTCTTTCCGGACACGCGGGCGCGCAGGCGGTCGCGGTCGCGCAGCGGTACGGCGTCACCGCCCTGTTCACCCTCTCCGGCGGGCACGTGTTCCCGCTGTACGACGGCGCGGTCAAGGCGGACCCGCCGCTGCGCCTGGTAGACGTGCGGCACGAGCAGACCGCGGTATTCGCCGCCGAGGGGATCGCCCGCCTGACCCGGACCCCGGGCCTGGCCGCGGTCACGGCCGGCCCGGGGATCACCAACAGCGTGAGCGCGGTGACCTCGGCCTGGTTCAACGGCGCCCCGGTCGTCGTGCTGGGCGGCCGTTCCCCCGACTACCTGTGGGGCCAGGGGGCCCTGCAGGAGATGGACCACGTGCCGCTGCTCGCCCCGGTGACCAAACGCGCCTGGACCGAGCACGAATCCGGCGGTGTCGCCCGGTCGGTGAACGAGGCGTTCGGCCTGGCGCTGGCGCCGCACCGGGGCCCGGTCTTCTGCGACTTCCCGCTGGAGGCAATCTACGGCGAGGCCGTCGTCGACCTCCCCGACCTGGTCCTGTCCCCGCCCGAGGCGCCCGCCGCCGAGGACGTAGCGGCCATCGCGGCGCTGCTCACGCAGGCGCGGCGGCCCGTCCTGGTGCTCGGCTCGGACGTCTGGCTGGGCGGGGCCGAGGAGGCGGCCCGCACCGGCGCGGAAGCGCTGCGGCTGCCGGTCATCACCAACGGGCAGGGGCGCGGGGTGCTCCCGCGGGGCCACTCGCTGCTGGTGACCCGGGCCCGGGCGCTGGCCCTGGC
>DASWUW010000525.1:0-5481 GCA_036406335.1 Trebonia sp. | reverse complement strand
GCCGAGGCCGGCCGGGTCCGCGCCCAGGCCGAGATCGCGCGCGCCCAGGCTGACGCCGAGCTGGCGCGCCAGCGCAGCCAGGACCGCCGGGCCGACGCCGCCCAGCGGCAGGCCCGGTCTTCCGGGCGCCGCCAGGCCGCGGGTGCGGCAGTACGGCGGTGGGCGATGCCGGTGGTGGCGATCGGTGCCCCGGCGGTGATCGCCTGGTCGGGGCAGTATCGCTTCGGTGCCGACGTCATGCACTTGGGGTACCTGGCGCCGCTGCTGCCGATCGCGATCGAGGGCAGCGTGCTGTACTCCGCCAAGCTGGCCCACACCGCGATTGGTGCTGGGCTGCCGGCGGGCCGGTACCGGGCGGTGACGTGGCTGCTGGCCTTCGTCGCGGCCGGCCTGAACTTGTGGCATGGCAGCGCTGCGGGTCTGCAGGTCGGGATCTGCCTGGGGCTGACCAGCCTGATGGGGATCGGGCTGCTGGAGTTGACTGTGGCGTTGCGGCAGCGCACCGCCGCCGGCCGTACCGCTCACCAGCTCCGTCAGGCGCTGATCCGCCGGGTCCGTTACCCCCGCCTGTCGGTTCAGGCCGCAGCGATCGCGGCCGCCCGGGGAGTGGATGCCGAGCAGGCGTGGACGGCGGCGTGGATCGACCGGTACGGCATCGGCCCGGACTCATCCCGCCGGGATCGCCGGACCGCCCGCGCCATCCTGGCCCGCCAGGCGAAGGACGCCCAGGCGGCCGCTCGCGACGGCGTGCTCGTGCTCACCGACGGCGCGATCGTCTGGACCGAGCGCTCCGACACCCCCGCCGCGCCGTCCACCGGTGAGCGCTCACCCGAGCACCCCGATCGCGACCGCTCACTCGAGCGGCCCGGCGGTGAGCGCTCACCTGGTGGCGTCTGGGTCGAGTCCAGCCCCGGGTCGGCCTACGTCGAGGGTGGTATCGCGGAGTTCGAGGAGTACCTGACCGACCAGGCCACCGCTCACGGCACCACCCGTGAACTGCCGCAGGGTCACCGCGATGAGCGCTCACCTGAGGCCGCCGGTGAGCGCTCGAACACTGGCACCGATCCCGTCGCAGACCAGACGACCGGGGGTGGTGAGCGCTCACCGCGGCGCCGCCTGAGCGGCCATGGCGACCGGATCGTCCAGGTCCGGCGGCTGCTGGACGAGCGCCCGGGCATGAGCGGCGCCGACATCGCGGCTGCGCTGCGGATCCCGGAATCGAGCGCTCGGCGGCTGCGCGCCAAGGTGCTGCGTGAGCGGGGTGAGCGGTGATGGCCGGCCACCGCAAGGGCACCGCCAAGCCGTTGAAGCGGCACGCGGGCGCGGCACGGCGTAAGGCGCGGCTGGTCGCCGAGCTCGCCGCGGCGAGCAGCGCGACCGACCGGGTAGCGGCCGCGGCGGACTACCTGCGGGCCGCGTTGCGTCAGCATCCCGCCGAGCAGGTCGCCGCCGAGGTGATCGCCGAGCTGGTCCAGGTCGGCGACCAGGTCAGCGCCGCACGGCGCCATGACCGGATCGCGACTGCGCTGGAGGCCGCCGGGACCGTCCGGGACCGGGTCGGGATCGCCGCGGACTACGTGCGGTCCGCGCTGGCCGGCTACCCCGCCGGTGCCCCGGCCGCCGACACCGCGGTCGGGCTGCTGATCGCCGCGGGCGACCAGATCCATCGAGAGCAGGAGCCCCCCGATGACCACCGTCAGTGACTGCACACCGGACTGTGCACCCAACTGTGCACTGCACAGTGCGCACCCTGCCCCCGAGGACCCCAACGCGTCCGGGCGCGCACCCGAGCGCGCACGTGCGCGCGAGGGTAGCGCCCCGAGTGCACAGTCGCCACCCAACCGTGCACTCACGCTCAGCGACCAGATCACGAAGTGGCGGGCGATCGTGGTGGCCGAGTTCGCCCCGCCCGACATCGTGACCACCGACCGGCCGTCCCTGGCCAAGGCGTGGGCGTACGCGTCGCGCGGCGAGTGGACCTCGGCCACCGGTGTGCCGCGGCGGGCCGGTCAGGCCTACGCCATGGTCGCGATCGGCATCAAGACCGTGCTCTACGCCCTCGACTGGACCATCGAGCGCCCCGCGCGTGCCGCCACCGCCGTCGTGCTGGTGGCCCTGTTCGCCCAGTTCCCGCCGCTGTCGTGGCTGCTGTGACCCGAGAAAGGAGAACCTGACCATGGGATGGATCGTGGCGCTACCAGCACTGGTAGCCCTCTACGTGATCAACAAGAGGTTCAAAGGAAAAGGCAAAGCGAAGAAAGCCATCGCGATCACCACGATGGCCGTCGCGGCCGCCGCGGGGGTGGGGCTGGTCTTCACCTTCGTCGGAGTCCTGGTCGCCGACGTCGTGGGCTGGATCGCCCACGGCGCCAGCACGCTGTCGGGCGACAACTTCGCCGTCGCGATCCCGCTGGCGGTGACACTGCTGGCGATCGGGATCGCGGTCGCCGACATCGCGTTCGACAAGAAGGCCGACCGGGGCGCGCAGATCGCCGCGGTGCTGTTCCCGACCCTGCTCGCCCTGGTCGTCGGCGGCGCGCTGCACAAGACCGGTGGTGCCGCGGTGGACCAGGTCCACCAGCAGATGCAGGTCTACATGACGCGGCTGGGCGGGTCGTGACATGGAAGCGATCATCGTCTTGTGGGTCTTGTGCTACGCGGTCCGCAACGTCGTCCAGGACACCGCGTGGAAGGCACGCGGGGAAGACCCGCCGTCCTACCGGCGGGAGATGGAACGCCGCCGGCGCCGCGCCGCACACGAACCGATCACCGACCGGATCGAGGCCCGCAGGTTCTGGGCCAACGCCTGGCACGACGCGTGGGCATCGGCCGCGGAACGCCGCGAGCACGCCCAGGCCCGCAGCGCCGAACGGCGCCGCGCCGCCTGGGAACGAGAGGACGCCGGCACCGGCCCCGGTGGCACCACCAGGGACACCGTCCCTGACCCCTACGCCGATCCGGTCCGCCCCTCCCCCGCCCCGCCGCCGCCGGTCAGGCGCCCGACCACCGGACCCACCACCACCGGCACCGGCCCTGGGTCCGGCACCCCCACGGGCCCGGCACCGAAGACGACCAATGCGCCTCCCATCACCGGTTCGCTGGACGTCGCCGACCCCGTCACTCCCTCCAGACCCGCGCTCGCCCCGGCACCGGTGAACGCTCCGGCCACCGGGCCAGGCACGACCACCACTCCAGATCCGGCGGGTTCCGTACCGGATCCGGCGGGTTCGGTCGATCCGGTCGTCCAGCGGGCGGAGGCGGCTTACCAGCGGTTCGCGGCGCGGGGACGGTCGGGTGCCCCGGCACAGCGCCTGGACCAGGTCGCCGACGAGCTCGGCGTCAGCCCTGCCGAGGCCGAGCGGTACATCGACCGGTGGCGGCGCCGCTACGCCAGCGAGCACGGCGTGGCCTGGATCGGCGGCCCGGCATCGATGCCGATCCGCGACGACGACCCGGGAATCCGCGAGGAAGACCACGACGCCGGCCAGCCGACGTCGTCCGCAACGGCGACGGCAGCACCCAGGCTGACCGTCGTCCCCACTAGTACGAACACCGGAATGGAGACCCAGATGACGACACCCAGTGGCGAGACCGTCGGCCTGCAGGGCGCGATCGCCTACACCGAGTCGATGGCCCAGAGCGCTCACGAGGGCGTGACCAGCACCGAGACCTCGATCGCGAGCCTGCAGGCCGGCCAGGTCGAGGGTGAGGCCATCGATGCGCTGACCCAGGCGATGGAGTTCCTGACCAGCGCCGCGGCGGCGTTCGAGGCCGCTCACGCCGCGCTCCAGGAGCAGATCGTGGTCGCCGACGCCTACAGCGCCACCCCCGACGCCGGCAGCAAGGAGTTCGTCACCAACAACTAGCCACCCGATCGGCGCGGAGCGCCAGGTCGGCCCACACCCCCCCGCTTCCCCGGGGTGTGTGGGCCCTCCTGAGGCCCCACCCCGTTCCGGACGCGGACCAGGGACACAAAGGAGCACCACGGTGATGAAGACCAGCACCAAAGAACGCCCTACCACTGCGGGCAAGACCAAGCGCACCCCGGCACCCACGAAGAAGACCGCCACCACCGTCCCCCCCGAGGCCGCCGGTGACGCAGCGGCCGAGGGCATGGAGTGGGGCCCGGCCGGGTGGACCGACCATGCCTGGCGTGACGCCCGCGCGACCGCCTGGCGGCTACGCCGCCAGGCCGCGCCGCACGCGGCGGCCGGGGTGCTCGGTTTCGGGGGCCTGGCCTGCCACGCGGTGGTCGCCGCCGGGAGCGTCCAGGCCGCCCCGATGGTGCTGCTGCTGGCCGCGACCACGTTCCCCGCAGCATGGTGGGGCGCGGCGCGAGCCCGCAAGCACCGTCCCCGGTGGGCCCGGCGGATCCTGCTCGCGGGCCTGGCCGGTGCGGCGTGGCTGACGCTGTCGCCGATGGGAGCCGGTCCCGTCCAGGGCGCCGAGCTGCTGACCGGGGAGGTGACGCTGGCCGCCGGGTGGTGGCAGGCCAACCGGCTCGGCTACCCCGGCGCCGCTGTCGAGGAACCTGAGGTCACCGCCCCGGACCGCGCCGAGAAGATCATCACCGACTACCGCGACTACGCGGCGTGCGAAGGCGGCCCGCTGCCCCGCTCGGTGCTGTGTGATCCGGCCGGGACCCGGTACACGATCGCATTCGACCTGGGCCTTGACCGCGGCCGCCAGTCCCTGGCCACCGCCCTGGGCGCGCTGGACAAACTTGCCACCGCCCTGGACATCGGGGTGCAGGACCTGGTCATCGAACGCCACCCGGAGCGGTCCAGCGCCTGGTGCCGGCTGCAGGTCATCACCGATTCACCGATCCAGGGCCCCGTGGTCTTCGACGGGCCGCGCCGTCACGACGGCCTGCTGGACCTTGGTCCCTACGCCGACGGCGACGGCGAGGCCCCCTACAAGCTCTACACCGCCGGGTCGATGTGGTCCGGGGTGATCATCGGCGGGACCGGGATCGGTAAGTCCCGGGTGGTCGAGAACATCGTGATCTCCGCGCTGGCCGGCGGCGACACCGAGTACTGGTACCTCGATCCGCAGTACGGCACCTCCTCCCCCGCGCTGGCCGAGCACGCCGACTGGTTCGGCACCCCCGACAACGCCTCCGCGATGCTCCGCACCGCACTGGCCATTCTGGACGCCCGCGGCCGCGAGAACGCCGCCGACGGTGAGATCGAATTCACCCCCTCACCCGAGCGGCCCGGCCTGCTCATCGTGCTGGAGGAATGCCACGCCACCCTCGCCGTCTCCGCCATTGCCACCGAGTGGGCCCGGCTGGCCCGCGAGGGCCGCAAGGTCGGTATCGCGTTGCTGCTGATCTCCCAGTACCCGGGCCTGGAGACCTTCGGCGGCAGGGAAGCCCTGCGCAGCGCGGTGATGGCCGGGAACACGATCGTGTTGCACACCACCTCCAACCAGACCAAAGGCCTGATTCCCGGCCTGCAGGTCGACCCCAAGACCCTGCCG
>DASWUW010000524.1:0-2332 GCA_036406335.1 Trebonia sp. | reverse complement strand
GCAGGCCGCCGAAACCGGGCACGGCCATGAGCAGCCCGGTCAGTCCCGCGTTCAGGCCGACCACGCGGATGAGGAAGATCACCGCCAGCGCGCCGAGCGCGTTGAGGGCCAGGTTGGCCAGGCTCCCGAACAGGGCCAGCGGACGCAGGTAGGGATCGCGGCACACCAGGCTTATGCCCTCGGCCACATCCCGGCGCAGGGCCGGGGCACGGCGCGGGGTAGCCGGGCGGGCCGCGGGAGCACGGACCGCCAGCAGGCAGAGCGCGGATACCAGGAAGCTGGCCGCGTTGAAAGCCACGGCCGCGGTAGCGCCGGCCGCCTGCGTCACTATCCCGGACAGGCCCCGGCCGCCCAGCATGGCCGCGTCCGAGCTGGCCTGGAGCTTGGCGTTGCCCTAGGCCAGCTCGGCTGGGGCGACGATTGACGGCAGGTTGACCTGGTAGGCGATGGAGAACAGCACGCCGGATACGCCCGCCAGCAGCTGAACGGCTAGCAGCTGCCCGGTGGTCAGCAGGCCAGCGGCCCAGGCAGCGGGCACGCTGGCATACAGCAGAGCGGCGGCGGCATCGCAGGCGATCATGACCCGGCGGGCGGGCAGGCGGTCCACCCACGCCCCGGCGGGAAGGCCGATGATCAGCCAGGGCAAAGACACGGCGGCACTCAGGGCGCCGACCTCGAAGGCGGTCGCGTGCAGGAAGAGCACGGCCAGCAGCGGAATCCCGGTCAGTCCCATGGCGCTGCCGAGCTGGTTGACCGTTTCCCCGGTCCAGAACAACCGGAAATCATGTTGCCGCAGCAGTCCGCCAAATGGCCGGCGGCCGTTATCCAGCACGGGTTCGCTCGCGGTCAAGGCTCGCCTTCCACCGGGCAGTGAGAATGATCGTCCTCGGTCAGCGGCCGCTGGCGCAAATCAATTACCCAGGTTGCGAGGTCAGGGTCTACGGCGGCAGGTCGAGGGTTAGCCCGGTCTGGCCGAGGAGCGCGTTGATAAGTTCGGGGCGTCGCTGAATAGCCCGGAGCCGGCTGCGGACCACGGTTCCGAGGTGGACCCGCACGCAGTGGAAGAAGCGGCCCGGCCGGCCAGGCTTGAGACAGGCCATCCCCCGCGAGCCCCATACCTTCGCCCAGGTCGCCGACCGCCCCTCCGCAACGGCATCCTGGTTCCGCTCGAAGGCACGGTACGCGGGGACCTGCGGCGAGAACCCGAGCCGGTGCACCAGGAACGACACCGTTAGGCGCGCCAGCCACGACCAATCAGATACAGACCTCGGCTTGTCAACCTCTGTAAGTGTCACGGCCAAGCGCAATGGACTTGGTTTTCAGCCACGCAGCAGCCGCTCCGACCCTGCAGCTTCCGCGTTCCGCCGACGCACGTACGCGCAGCGACTCAACCGACGTGAACACCTCGTACCCGAGCTCCCGCAGCCGCCCAGGTCCGCCCCACCCGGGTCAAGCTCACGGATCACCGTATCGCCCAGCCCAGGCTGCAGTCCCTCCGGCCAGCAGGCCGCAGCGACGCCCCCCCAGTCGCCGGGTCGGACACCTCGCAGTCCACCGCCGGATCAGCGCACCCGAGCTCAGCCACTGTTCCCGTTGCCGGTCCTGCGCGCGGGCGACCTTGTCAGCAGCGGCGCCGGTCAGAGCTGACGGCGCGGGCACCGTCCCGTCCGCGACCTTGATGACTGCGGTCGACGCGCTCACGCAGAAGTACTTCGTAGAGGCTGACTCGGCGCCGTTGCTCAGTCGGCTCGGCCTGTCCGAACCGGCATAATGACCAGATCCGTTCATAACCAGTTGGTCATAATTGCGACAATCAGCATTCAATCGGTTACAGTCGGAATGTGATTGGTCGAGTACTCAACGTGCTGGCGGTAGGTCATGCGCATCGATCGTCCGGCTGAAGACGACCACACCCAACCTGGCAAGCCCGAAAGCCGCACTACCGATAGCCCGCCGACGTCGGGGCACCAGGCGCTTGACCGGGTGGCACACGTCGTTGGTTACCAAGCGACCGTCGATGCCGCTTACCACGAATACCGGGCCGAAACGGCAGTGACCGCAAGGCAGAAAACGTACGACGCTGGCCTCGACTCCCGGCATGGCCAAGACCGCCGCGGCCTTATCTCTACGGGAAGCGCCGAGAGAGAGGCGCGCCACGTCTGCTACCGGGCACTCGTCGAAACCGAATATCGAGATACCCACTCGTCGCAGGACGCGGCCCTGCCCGCGTCGCCGCAGTTCTCGGCAGACTCCGACTTGAGATTGCTTCACGCCGACGCTGATCCGTTGCGCGCGCTTGGCCCTGCGTCTGAGACACATCCGGATGAGTTGC
>DASWUW010000523.1:0-2523 GCA_036406335.1 Trebonia sp. | reverse complement strand
TCTCCATTGGCAGACGCGCGCCAGTCCCCTGCCAGCAGCCCTACTGCGCGCAGACGTGAACTCGGGGCCGCGCTTCGCGCGCTCCGCAACGTGCGCGGCCTGACGGTCGAACAAGCCGCCGGGGAACTGCTGTGCTCGCCCTCCAAGGTAAGCCGTATAGAGACCGGCCAGCGAGGAGCTACTCCCCGGGACATCAGGGATCTGTGCGACCTGTACGGCGTGATTGAGGCCGCCGAGCGGGAGCGGCTCATGACGCTGGCCCGGGAAGGTAAGCAGCAGGGCTGGTGGCAGTCCTTTGAACTGCCGCACTCGACTTTCGTGGGCCTAGAGCAGGCCGCGGTCTCGATGAAAATCTTCTACTCCGCGGTGGTACCCGGATTGCTGCAGACGCCCGGGTATACCCGGGCGCTGCATCAGGCTGTCGTGCCGCTACTCGAGCCGGAAATTATCGAGCAGCGACTAGAGGAGCGGCTAATTCGTCAGCAGCTGGTACTCGATCGGGCCGACCCGCCACAGATCGAAATCGTCATGGACGAGGCAGTGCTGCACCGCCCGGTAGGGGGTGCGGCCGTTACTAGCGAGCAGTTGGGCAGAATCGCCGAGACGGCCGGTCGGAAGGAAGTGACAGTTCAGATTCTACCATTCGAAATTGGGGCACACCCGGCTCTCGAGAGTAATTTCATCATTCTTGAATTTGGTGGTCAAGTAGCCAGCATGGTATATGTTGAAGGTTTGTAACTAGATAGGTTGGCCGCGATTCTGGTTCGGGCTGGCCAGCGCTCTGGTGCCGGGTTGCCTTATCCGGTTTCGGGGATCCAGGGCTGGCCCTGGAATGCGCGGGTGAGCGCGTCGAGTCCGGTGATGCCGTGGCGGGCGGCGGTGGCGAGGTAGGACCGGATGGCGCAGAATTCCTCGGCGCCGGCCATGGACCGCATGCAGCCGGAGATCTTGATCCGGAGCTTGCACATGCGTATTGCCTGCTCAGCGTTATTATTCGTGAACGGGACGCGCAGGTCGCGGGCGAACCGCAGGTAGTCGCCCTCGCGGTTCTTCATCCGGGTGGCGAGGGCATGGCGTTTCTGCTGGAGCTTGCCGCTGCGGGCGGCGTTAAGGGTGGTCCCGGCCTCCGCGGCCTGGCGGTACCAGTCCTCGTGCTTGCTGCGGGTCTCCGCGTCGATGACGGCCCGGCCTGCGGCGCGGGCCGCTTCGGCGGCCTCGTTCAGGGCGAGCAGCGCGTCGGCGGCCTGCTGCACCCACGTCTTGTCGAGGTCCGTGCCGGTCTCGGCGACCGCGACGAGCTCGCGGAGCACGTGAGCCCCGCACAGGGCGTGGCCTGCGACGTTCCCGAAGGTGTCATACGGCGCCCAGGCGTCGTGGACGGCGATCCCGGTGAAGGACGGCAGGACCCCGGCGGCCTTCATCCCGTCCTTGCCGCGCTTGGCGTGCACGGTGAACAGCGCGAATTTCCCCGCCGAGGCGGAGTGGACCCAGGCGAGCTTCCCGGCGGTGCGGAACCCGGTCTCGTCGAAGTGCGCGACTTCCGCGGCGGCCAGGTGCCGGGTGACCGCGGCCAGCGCGGGCGCCAGGAACCGGGCGGTCTTGCGCGCGGCGGCGGCGAGGGCGCCGGGCGAGGGCGCGCAGCCGAACATGTCCGAAAGGGCCTGGCAGGCGCGGTCTCGGGACAGGAACTGGCCGTGCCAGAGGTAGATCCCGGTGGCCATGACCCGGGGCCCGTACTGGACTGGGGCGTTCACGCCGTCCGGGGCCGGCGCTTTCGTCTGGCAGCCGCACCCGCACTTCACCGTCAGTATCTGGTGCTCGGTCGTGACCGCCTTCACCGGCGGGATGTCGATGACCTGCCGCCGCTCGACCGCGGTGACCGGCGCGTTCTTCAGGGACTTCCCGCAGCGGCCGCACCTGGCCGGCCGGTGCCTAACTTTCTCGCCCGGGTGGTCCGACAGCTCCATCGTGGCCCCGGGCTGGCCCTTTGGCCGGCCGGGCCTGCGGCCGGACTTGCCGCGCAGCGACTTCGGCGACGGCTTGGCCAGTCCGTCCGATGACGGCGGCTTCGATGAGTTCCGCGAGTTTGCCTTCACCTGGGCAGCCAGGTCCGCGACCTGCGACTGCAGCTCCGCCAGGGCCTCGCGGAGCACCGCGTTCTCAGCGGCCTGCTCCGCGATTCGCGCGTCCCGCTCCGCCAGCAGCTCCCGCAGCCGCGTGTTCGCAGCGCGAACACCGTCATCACCGCTGTCGGAAACGCCGGGCACCTCGGGCACGGACGAACGCTGCCACGACCCAGCTCCGGCCGCAAATAGGCAAGCATCGAAACGAGCGCAGCAGACGAGAAACGCAGGTGACGAAAAAAAACCCCAGACGGACCTATCTAGTTACAGGATGACCAGTCATGCCGGGCCGAAGACCGCTGGTCACCCGATCGGGACACTCGGTCTGCAGCTGTGGGAAATACGTGGTCAATTCGGTGCGCGAGCTTCCTCCGGAGGGCGTGCTCGCGCAGTTCAGACC